>NZ_JBEEWH010000002.1:155603-197260 GCF_040140305.1 Proteus sp. fly-1008 | reverse complement strand
TTCCTAAATTTTAGTCTAAAAGGGAGATGCTTTGCTTTGGGTTTATCTCTTATTCTTTATAAGGTCTTTGTTAGATTGAAAACTACAACCAGTTAACAAAGTGCTTTTCTATTTTTTAGATTTATGACCACTTCTTTTATCTATTCTCACAAAAAAAAGAAATATGCTTTATTTGGGGATTTTTTATCGATAGTTTGTGCTTTTTTTATCCACAATAACAACAAGGATTTAACATGAAAATTTATTTAGGCTAATTTCATTATAAACTCGATATGTTATAAAATAACTTAATGTAATTATCGCGATAGATTACTAATTAGTAATAATTAATAATCTTATCTTTTGAATGTTATCACACATCAATATGTATTTAATTTTATAACGATTTTACGTTAGGATATTAGCTTATTCCAAAAGCGAATATACATATAACTATATGAAAAATGATAAGAAAAACAGGTTAATTTATGATTAAAAAATAAACAGGATCATAATGATTAAAAAATAATAACAAATGAAGATTGGATAAATTAGTAATTAAAATAGACTGAAATTAAATATATTAATGTAATGATTTCTTGTTTATGAAATGCAATTTTTAACATTATTTATGATGTAATATAAAGGTTGATAATATGAAAACAAGAGTCATAATTATAATTAAAAAATATATTAAAACTTATCTTTAATAATTTTTTTTAGAAAATTAAAAATATTAATTATTAATTTTGTATTATTTTAAATATATTGTCTTATAAATTGAGTATTTTTTAGCTTGTTTGTATCGCATTGATTTATAATGACTAATAAAATTTAATCTCCCTGCTTATTGAGATAATGAGAATTATTTCTATTTAAATTATCATTATTAAATAGCATTTTAATAATTTTAAAATGACGAAATATATAAAATATAGGCGTTAAACCTTATATTGCTGAAACGTTTTTACTCACATAAAAGAATAATTTATTTTTTAATGAATTATCGCTTGATAATGATCAAGTCATTATTGTGTCGGAGTGTTAAAAAGGCGGTGTTTTAAAATTATTCCAATTAAAAATCATCATATCAGGAGAGATATATGGCCTTGGGGAATAATGTTTTTTCCCATCATGGTATTAACCGACGCGATTTTATGAAATTGTGTGCTGCGTTGTCAGCTACCATGGGATTAAGCGGCAAAGCAGCCGCAGAAATGTCAGAAGCAATGGCGTCATCTGAACGCCCACCCGTTATCTGGATTGGTGCTCAGGAGTGTACAGGGTGTACGGAGTCTTTATTACGTGCAACTCACCCGACTCTGGAAAACCTAGTACTTGATGTTATCGCACTTGAATATCATGAAGTGCTTTCTTCAGCTTTTGGTGATCAAGCTGAAGAAAATAAACACAATGCGATGGAGAAATATAAAGGTAAGTACGTTCTCGTTGTCGATGGTTCAATTCCAGACAAAGATGGCGGTGTTTACTGTATGGTTGCAGGAAAACCTATTCTTGAGCATATCAAAGAAGCCGCTGAAGGGGCCGCTGCGATTATTGCGATTGGTTCATGTTCTGCATGGGGTGGTGTACCAGCAACTGGGGGTAACCCAACAGGCGCTAAATCATTGGAAGCAATTTTACCGGGTAAAACCGTTATTAATATTCCAGGATGTCCACCAAATCCACATAATTTCTTAGCAACTGTTGCACATATTATTACTTTCAACAAATTACCTAAGTTAGATAGCAAAAACAGACCGCTTTTTGCTTATGAGCGTTTAATTCACGAAAACTGTGAACGTCGCCCTCATTTTGATGCGGGTCGTTTTGCTAAAGAATTTGGTGATGAAGGTCATCGCCAAGGTTGGTGTTTATACCATTTAGGCTGTAAAGGCCCTGAAACCTATGGTAACTGCCCAACATTGGAATTCTGTGATGTCGGTGGTGGAATTTGGCCTGTGGGTATCGGTCACCCTTGTTACGGATGTAACGAAGAAGGGATTGGCTTTACTAAAGGTATTTTCCAATTAGCGAATGTTTATCAGCCAACACCAAAAGCGCAAGTGCCTGATGTTAATGCGAAAGAAGGTGGCGGCGTGTCTTATGGTGCTGCGGGCTTGCTCGGTGCTGTCGTAGGTGCTGTCGCCGGTGTCAGTGTGATGGCGGTGCGTCAATTAGGCCGTGACAAGAATGCCACAGGAGCCTCACAGGAGGATAAACGGTGAATAGGCGTCATTTCTTTAAGCTGGCATCAGGTGGGGTTCTCCTTGCGGGAATGGCTCCCACTGCGAGTCATGCTGCGGCGCAGAACCGTCCCCCAATTCCTGGGTCTCTCGGTATGCTCTATGACTCTACATTATGTGTAGGCTGTCAAGCATGTGTCACAAAATGTCAGGAAATCAATCACCCGGAGCCAATGGAGCGTGGTGATACTTACGCCAATGGTGATCCGATTTGGTCAAACAATGACAAATTAAGTCCTTACACAAATAACATTATTCAAATTTGGCGTGATGGTACTGGTGAAAATAAAGACCAACTGGAAAACGGTTATGCCTTTATTAAGAAACAATGTATGCATTGTGTCGATGCAAACTGTGTTTCTGTTTGTCCTGTTTCTGCGTTAACCAAAGATCCAAAAACCGGTATTGTCCATTATCACGCAGATATCTGTACAGGTTGTCGTTACTGTATGGTGGGATGCCCCTATAACATTCCAAAATACGACTATGACGATCCATTTGGTAAGCTCTATAAATGTGAGCTTTGTAACCAAAAAGGTGTTGAGCGTTTAGACAAAGGCTTATTACCAGGTTGTGTTGAAGTGTGCCCAACAGGTGCGGTTATTTTCGGTACACGAGAAGAATTGCTTGAAGAAGCAAAACGTCGTTTAGCGAAAAAAGCGGGTGAGGAATACCATTACCCACGTCAAACCATTAGTGGTGGCGATACTTATCTGCATAAAATTCCTGAATATCAAGATCATATCTATGGTGAGTTTGAAGGTGGCGGTACGCAAGTCATGGTACTTTCAGCGGTGCCTTTCGACAATTTAGGTATGCCAGAAGTAGCACCATTATCTACAGGTGCGCGTTCTGAACATATTCAACACACGCTTTATAAAGGCATGGTATTACCAATAGCAGCCCTTGCAGGGATCACCTATTTGGTTAACCGTAATAGTAAAAAACAAGAGCAAGAACACCACAAGGAGGATAACGATGTCGAGTCATGATCCTCGTCCACTTGGCGGTAAGTTATTTACTCTCGCTGTAAGAGTGTTTTTACCGCTTGCTGTGCTCGGTTTTATTCTTATTGGTAAGCGTTTGATATTAGGTCTGGGTGATGTCTCTGACCTGAATGGGGGATACCCTTGGGGTATTTGGATTGCTTTTGACTTATTGATAGGAACAGGCTTTGCATGTGGCGGTTGGGCACTTGCATGGGCTGTTTATGTCTTTAATAAAGGCGAGTTTCACCCATTAGTGCGTCCTGCATTATTAGCGAGCTTGTTCGGCTATTCATTAGGTGGTTTATCCATTGCTATTGATATTGGTCGTTATTGGAACATGCCTCACTTCTTTATGCCGCAATACTTTAACGTTAACTCAGTGTTGTTTGAAACAGCGACCTGTATGACCATCTATATTATGGTGATGGCATTAGAATTCTTACCTGCGTTATTAGAACGTTTAGGCTGGAAAGTGTCGTTGAAACGTCTTAACAAAGCGATGTTCTTTATTATTGGTCTTGGTGCTTTACTGCCAACCATGCACCAATCCTCAATGGGGTCATTAATGATTTCAGCGGGTTGGAAAGTACATCCACTGTGGCAATCTTATGAGATGTTACCTGTTTTCTCCCTGTTAACTGCTTTTCTTCTTGGTTTCACTATCGTTATTTTTGAAGGTTCTTTGCTAAAAGCAAGCCGCACCATGAATGATGATGAAACACCACTATTTACCAAGTTAACTAAAGTAATCGAAGTGCTACTGATTGCGTTCTTGGTCTGTCGTTGGGGTGAAATTATTTGGAACGGTAAACTGAGTTATATCGGAAATGGAGATATGTTCTCGTGGTTATTTATTGCTGAAAGTGCATTGTTATTACTTCCTCTTATTTTGATGCATTTAAATAATAACCGTCGTAGTCCAAAAATGCTGTTTGTCTGTGCTGTCTTTATTTTAATCGGCGCAGCAATGTGGCGTATGAACTACTCTTTAGTTGCTTACAACCCAGGCAATGGTTACCACTATTTCCCAACAGCAAGTGAATTGCTGATTTCTATTGGTTTCGTTGCATTTGAAGTAACAGCTTACATTCTTATTATCCGTTTACTGCCGGTTTTACCTGCACAAACAGACTCAAATATACAATTAAAAAAGGCTGAGGTTAAATCATGAGCCAACGCATTACTATTGATCCTATTACCCGTATTGAAGGGCATTTACGCGTCGATTGTGAAATTGATAACGGAAAAGTTGTTAAGGCTTGGTCTTCCGGTACCATGTGGCGTGGAATGGAGGAGATCCTAAAAGGAAGCGATCCTCGTGATGCATGGATTATCGTGCAACGTATTTGTGGTGTTTGTACGACAGTTCACGCAATTGCCTCAGTACGCGCTGTAGAAGATGCTTTAGGTATGGATATTCCTGTGAATGCGCAGTATATCCGTAACTTGATTTTAGGTTCACATATCATCCATGACCATATCGTCCACTTCTATCAGCTTTCTGCGATGGACTGGGTTGATATCACATCAGCATTACAAGCCGATCCTGAAAAAGCATCAGCGATGTTAAAAGGGGTTTCTGAATGGCATCTGAACTCTGCCGAAGAATTCAGAAAAGTACAGAAAAAAATCCAAGGTTTAGTGGACAGTGGCCAGTTAGGTATTTTTGCTAATGGCTACTGGGGTCACTCAGCCATGAAATTGCCACCAGAAGTTAACCTAATTGCGGTTGCTCACTACCTGCAAGCACTTGAGTGTCAGCGTGATGCAAACCGTATTGTGGCTATTTTGGGCGGTAAAACACCTCATATCCAAAACTTGGCTGTGGGCGGTGTGGCTAACCCGATTAATCTTGATGCGCCGAGTGTTCTCAACTTAGAACGTTTAATGTACGTGAAAAGCTTTATCGATAAACTAGGTGATTTTGTTAACCAAGTTTATAAAGTAGATACTGCTATTTTTGCGGCTTATTATCCTGAATGGTTAAAAATCGGTAAAGGTGCTAACTACTATCTGTCTGTACCTGAATTACCAATTAATGGTAATAACACAGAGTTCTTATTGTCTGGTGGTTATATGGAAGGGATTGATTTCTCTACTTATCGCCCAATTAAAGACTGGAAAGATCAAAACCTGAAAGATGGTATCGAAGAAAGTGGTAAACACGCATGGTATGAAGATGATGAACCATTAAAACCATGGGAAGGCTTAACTCGTCCTAAATACACTGGTTGGGATGAGAACAACAAGTACTCATGGGTTAAATCACCAACATTCTATGGCAAACCTGTAGAAGTTGGCACGTTAGCATGGTTAGTGTGTGGGTTAGCAGGTAAGCACGAAGGAACTGTTAGAAACTACAACGATATCAATAAGATCTATACTCAATTAACCGGTGAAACACTGGTGACAGAGCAACTAGAATCGACTTGGGGACGCATCATTGGACGTACTGTCCATGCATGTGTGTTACAAGAATCACTGGCCTCTTTATGGCAATCATTGGTTGATAATATCGGCCGTGGTGATACAGCTGCCTTTATTAAACCAGAGTTTGAACCAGGTAAAGAGTATCGTGGTGTCGGTTTCGAAGAAGCCTCTCGTGGTATGTTATCTCACTGGATCGTGTTTAAAGACGGTAAAATCACTAACTATCAGGCAGTTGTTCCATCAACATGGAATGCGGGTCCTCGTAATTTTAATGATGAACCGGGTCCTTATGAACTCTCTCTAGTGGGTACACCTGTTGCTGATCCGAAAAAACCGTTAGAAGTGGTAAGAACGATACACTCCTTTGACCCATGTATGGCATGTGCTGTGCATATGGTTGATTTAACAGGTAAAGAGCTAAGTAAGGTGAAGGTATTATAATGCGAACTCTCGTCTTAGGTATTGGTAATTTATTACTAAGCGATGAAGGCATTGGTGTTCGTATAGTAGAAGCGCTCGAAGAGCGCTTCTCTTTACCAGAGAACGTCGATGTTATTGATGGTGGCACATCAGGTATGGAAATTTTGCAAGATATTGCAGCAAGAGACCTCCTGATTGTTGCCGATGCGGTAAGAAGTAATCATGAACCAGGCAGTATTTTTATCTTACATGATGATGATGTTCCGGCACTTTTTACACAGAAAATTTCTCCTCATCAATTAGGTTTATCTGATGTATTAATGGCTTTACGTATGACGGATGAATTTCCTCGTAAGCTTATTTTAGTGGGTATTGAACCTGCATCATTAGAGCCAAGTATGTCACTGTCTGATATTGGTGAAAAATCAATGGAAATTGCGTTAGAGCACGTAGTCAATATTTTGCGTGAATACGGCATTCCAGTGACACCAAAAGAGGTAATCGCATGAGTGAATTAAGCTGGGATATCATCGGTTATGACAAACCACCAGTAGAGTTACTTGAAGCTCGTTTTAGTGAAATTGCTGAAAAAGAGATGAAAGGATTGCCTTTTTATCGTGAAGGTATTCCTGTTAAAGCAGGGGGCTTTACCTTATTTGAAAATCAGTGGATAGGCTCAGTTCTGACGCCTTGGATGTTAGAACTCGTGGTTTTTCCTGGACCTTCACAAGAGTGGCCACATCGAAAAGTGGGTGATCGTATCGGGTTAGAATTACCTTGTGGACAGATTAAATTTGTTGTGGGCGAGCTTGCGGGGGGTATGCAATATCTTGCTTGTTCATTAATGTCACCACTTGATAGGCACCTAACAGGTGAACATGCTGTTGAGTTGGTTGAAAATAGTGTAAAAATGGCACTTTCTCTTCCTGTTCAGACACAATCCGTAGCAGAAGTTGATTTAAGTCGTCGTTCTCTCTTCCGTGGTCAGTTAAGATCATAGTGTAGAAATTTTACGCGACACAGAGTCACATTCTTCTTATTGAATAGTACAGGAGTCAGAATATGTGTAGCACTTGCGGTTGTGGCGAAGGCAATGTCAGAATTGAAGGCGTAGAGCCTCATTCACATGAGCATCACCATCATCATTCTCACGACCATGATCATCACGACCACGGTCATCATCATGATCACGACCATCATGGGCATGATCACCATCATGAACACAAGGCTACTCCAGCGAATACTGTTCATAAATATATTGATAAGTCTGAACAAAAGCATAAGCATAACTACGAAACCAATGGTCAGCCTATCATTGTTCATCACCACTATTATCATAACAGCGGTGATGTTCATCTCCATTTTCATAACGATACACAGCTAAACGAAACCCCAGTTTTCCATGAGCATCATCATGGGCATGACGATCATCACCAGCATGATCATCATGAGCACGATCACTCACATAGTCACTCTCACGAACATGCTCACGATCATAGTCATGAGCATTCTCACAACCATCAGCACGATCATGAGCATGAAGAGCAATTTAGCCCAGTGATTGAAAATCAGAATATGCATTATGGCCAAGGTGAAGCAGGAACACATGCTCCTGGTATTAGCCAAAAGCGTATGCTGAAAATTGAAATGGATGTGTTGGATAAAAATAACCGCATTGCTGTTCATAACCGTGAACATTTTGAACAACAAAATGTGTTGGCATTGAATTTAGTTTCAAGCCCCGGCTCCGGTAAAACTACACTGTTAACACAAACGTTAAAACAGTTAGCACAACGAGTCCCTTGTGCCGTGATTGAAGGAGATCAGCAAACCACCAATGATGCTGATCGTATCCGTGAAACGGGTGTTCCTGCAATTCAAGTGAATACAGGTAAAGGTTGTCACCTTGATGCACAAATGGTGCATGATGCGACACACCAATTAGGCTTACAAGATAACAGCGTTCTCTTTATTGAAAACGTGGGTAACTTAGTGTGCCCAGCCAGTTTTGATCTGGGTGAAAAGCATAAAGTCGCTATTCTTTCTGTCACTGAAGGCGAAGATAAACCACTGAAATATCCGCATATGTTTGCTGCAGCTGATTTAATGATTATCAACAAGATTGATTTAGTGCCCCATCTTAATATTGATATTCAATCCTGTATCGAATCTGCTCGCCGTGTTAATCCTAATATCGAAATCATTGCATTATCGGCAACCACCGGTGAAGGTATGGAAGCGTGGTTAGCTTGGTTGGAGAGTCGTTTATGTGCTTAGGTGTTCCGGCTAAGATTGTTGAGGTGGGCGAAGACGTCCACCAACTCGCTTATGCTGAAGTGAGTGGCGTTAAACGTGCTGTTAATATTTCAATGGTATGTGAAGGCGAACCCCATGAATTATTAGGTAAATGGGTGCTAATTCATGTGGGATTTGCCATGAGTATTCTTGATGAGCAAGAAGCACAAGATACCCTTGATGCATTACAGCATGTTTATGGTGTAACCCTTGAAGAGGCTGATGATGCAGTACGTTGATGAATTTCGCGATCCCGAACTTGCTAAAGCTTTGTTAGCCCAAATTCGTGAAACTATTTCACAATGGCCTCACCCTATCACACGGCCATTACAAATCATGGAAGTGTGTGGTGGGCATACACATGCCATTTTTAAATTTGGTCTAGACCGCTTATTACCAGAAGAAATTGAGTTTGTTCATGGACCAGGTTGCCCTGTTTGTGTATTACCTATGGGGCGAATTGATGCCTGTTTAGAAATTGCAGCACGTCCTGATGTGATTTTTTGCACATTTGGTGATGCAATGCGTGTGCCGGGTCGTAATGGTTCAATGCTGGATGCGCGTCGTCGTGGTAGCGATATTCGTATTGTTTACTCACCGCTTGATTCACTAAAGATTGCACAAGATAACCCTGATAAACAAGTTGTTTTCTTCGGTTTAGGCTTTGAAACAACCATGCCAAGTACTGCAATGACGCTACAACAAGCAAAATTGCGTGGACTTAAAAACTTTTCTCTATTTTGTCAGCACATAACTATCGTACCTACTTTGCGTTGTTTGTTAGAGCAAGACGATGTTCGCATTGATGGCTTTATTGCACCGGGACATGTAAGTATGGTGATTGGATGTACACCATATCAACCGCTATGTGATGAATTTGAAAAGCCTTTTGTGGTGACAGGATTTGAACCATTAGACTTATTGCAAGCTATACTGATGGTCATTAAACAGCTTAAAGCAAAAGCAGAAAATGCAGATTATGTTTTAAGTATTGAAAACCAATATAGTCGCATTGTACCAAACGAAGGTAATAAGCTGGCGCAAAAAGCGCTTAAAGATGTCTTTATGTTAAAAGAAACCAGTGAATGGCGAGGATTGGGCGAGATCCCGATGTCAGGTATTCAATTAACACCCGCTTATTCTGAGTTTGATGCGGAGTTACGTTTTACACCTGCACCACAAAAAGTAGCAGATAACCCACAATCTCGCTGTGGTGATGTATTAACAGGACGATGCAAACCTTCCGATTGCCCGCTATTTGGCAAAAGCTGTACGCCAGAAACCGCATTAGGTGCTTTAATGGTGTCATCAGAAGGGGCATGTGCGGCTTATTATCAGTATCGCCGTGAAGGTAATATATGAAACAACCTGATGAAATCACCTTAGCCCAAGGTAATGGTGGGCAAGGTATGCAACAACTGATCGAAGGCCTGTTTTTAAAAGCGTTCGATAATCCGTTATTAAATGAAAAAGAAGATCAAGCGCGGATCACGTTAAATGAGTTAACGGCTCTTGGCGATCGTCTTGCTTTTAGTACAGACAGTTATGTAATTGATCCGATCATTTTTCCCGGTGGGAACATTGGTAAATTGTCTGTATGTGGCACTGCTAACGATCTTTCCGTCGGTGGTGCTGTGCCTCGTTACCTGTCATGTGGTTTTATTCTTGAAGAAGGGCTCCCATTTGAAACCCTTGAAGTGCTTGTATTAGCGATGGCAAAAGCAGCTTCACAAGCAGGAATACAAATTGTCACAGGGGATACCAAAGTGGTTCCTCGTGGTGCTGCAGATAAGATCTTTATCAATACTGCGGGCATTGGCGTTATTCCAACCCAAATTAATTGGGCCGCAAGCAATATCAAAGCCGGTGATAAGATCTTAGTGAGTGGTACGATTGGTGATCATGGTGCAACAATCCTTAATCTTCGTGAAAATTTAGGATTAGAAGCGGATCTACAAAGCGACTGTGCTGTTCTTGAGCCAATGATTGCATCTTTACGTCAAATTGAAGGTATTCGTGCATTACGTGATGCAACACGAGGCGGTGTGACCGCTATTTTGCACGAATTTGCCCAAGCCAGCGGTTGTGGCATGAATGTACATGAAAGCAAATTGCCAATGAAACAAGCCGTTCGTGGTGTGTGTGAATTATTAGGCCTTGAAGCACTTAATTTTGCTAACGAAGGTAAAATCGTTTTAGTAGTATCGCCTGACGTTGAAGCACAAGTTATTGACGCTTTACATCAACACCCTTTAGGTAAAGATGCTTGTACTATCGGTGAAGTTACAACTGATAACTATATTCGTTTAACTGGGATTTTCGGTACAAGTCGAATTCTAGACTTACCTTATAACGAACCTCTGCCTCGTATTTGCTAAACACTTCTTCCCCCACTTATAAATGAGAATTATGGCTGAATTTATAAGTGGGATAAGTTATCTGCCTGTTACAAAAACTTTGTTATAACGCAAATTTCCTTCATTTATCTGAATACTGACTCTTTGATAAAAAAATTATTGGAGTAACATGTTCGGCCAATCCTACTGCGTGGAGAGGGTCTCTCGTAGAGGTAAGCTCTAGGAAAAAACATGTCTTGGTCAGAATTTAAATCTCAATACCTGATCCGTTTTTGGAAGCCTCTTCCAGCGGTTATTGCGGCAGGTATCTTATCAACTTACTACTTTGGTTTAACCGGCACTTTCTGGGCTGTCACTGGTGAATTTACTCGCTGGGGTGGTCACGTTATGCAGTGGTTTGGCGCTCATCCTGAAGAATGGGGTTATTTTAAAATCATTGGCCTTGAAGGTACGCCGTTAACGCGTATTGATGGCGTGATGATTATTGGGATGTTTGGTGGTTGTATTATGGCGGCGCTTTGGGCAAATAACGTCAAACTTCGCCATCCTCAACATAAAATTCGTATTCTTCAAGCCGTTCTTGGTGGGATCATTGCTGGTTTTGGTGCTCGTTTAGCAATGGGATGTAACCTTGCGGCTTTCTTTACGGGTATTCCTCAATTCTCTTTACATGCTTGGTTTTTCGCGGTTGCAACGGCAATTGGTTCTTATTTTGGTGCCAAGCTTTCACTGATGCCACTGTTTCGTATTCCCGTAAAACTGCAAAAGGTCAGTCAAGCCTCACCGATTACCCAAGACAAACAACGTGCAAAACGTCGCTTTAGATTGGGAATGGTTATCTTTTTTGCCATGATTGCGTGGTCTTTAATTATTCTTTTTGATTCACCAAAACTGGGCTTTGCTATGTTAGGCGGTATTGGTTTTGGTATTTTAATTGAACGAGCGCAAATCTGTTTTACCTCTGCTTTCCGTGATTTATGGATAACGGGCAGAACCCATATGGCAAAAGCGATTATTATTGGTATGGCAGTAAGTGCGATTGGGATCTTCAGCTATGTCCAATTAGGTGCAGCGCCTAAAATTATGTGGGCAGGGCCGAATGCTGTAATTGGTGGTTTACTCTTCGGTTTCGGTATTGTACTTGCTGGTGGGTGTGAAACTGGCTGGATGTATCGTGCAGTGGAAGGCCAAATTCACTTTTGGTGGGTTGGATTGGGTAACGTTATCGGTTCTACATTATTGGCTTACTACTGGGATGATTTTGCCTCAGTGATTGCAACGGATTACGACAAGATTAATTTGCTTGATACCTTTGGTCCTGTGGGGGGATTAGGTGTGACGTATCTCATGCTTGGTGTGTCATTTGTATTATTACTTTGGTGGGAAAAACACTTTTTCCGTAAAAAAGCCCAACAAGAACAATCTATTTCAACGCAGATTAATAAGGAAATCGCATGAACCCAAAAGACACTATTATTCCTGATTATCGTCTAGATATGGTCGGTGAACCTTGTCCTTATCCTGCGGTGGCAACGCTTGAAGCCATGCCATCACTGAAAAAAGGCGAAATATTAGAAGTAGTGAGTGATTGCCCTCAATCAATCAACAATATTCCGCTTGATGCTAAAAATTACGGATATACTGTATTAGATATTCAACAAGATGGTCCGACTATCCGTTATTTAATTCAAAAATAAATTTTATTTTTATTAGATAAAAAAACAGCCTAACATCGTGAATGATAGGCTGTTTTCTTGAGAAGATATGATTACTCGGCTTCGCCACCTAAGACTTCAGTGACTCGTTCAATTAAAGCGCTTAATTCACCCGTCATTAAAACGAAGTCGGCATCAAAACGTTGGGCAAAATCGGCTTTATCGATATCATCATTTTGTTCACGTAAAGTTTCACTGAATTTAATGCGTTTGATAGAGCCATCATCACAGAGCATAAATTGAAGGCGATCTTCCCAATCTACAGAAAGTTTGGTGACAAATTTGCCTGCTTCAATATGTGTCGCAATTTCATCAGAGACTAATTCTTGTTTCTTACAACGAATAACACCACCTTCTTCTAGTACGGCTTTTAGCTCTGCTTCATCCATTAAGGTAAAACCAGCTGGAAGCTCACCTGAACGTACCCATTCAGTCATTTTTAGTTCAACTGATTCATTAAAGTTGAGTGGAACAACAGGGAGTGAGCCTAAGGTCTTGCGTAACAAGGCTAAGTTATCTTCAGCGCGTTTTGCACTACCTGAATCAACAATGACTAATTGTTTTTCTAAATCTAACCAAATAAAGGTTTGTGAGAATTTGCTAAAAGCACGAGGAAGTAGGGTATGAACTACTTCATCTTTTAGGGTCGCTTTTTCTGTTTTTTTCAGTTTGCGCCCTTGTTCACCTTCAAGTTTTTCAACTTTGTCCTGTAAGGCGTTTTTAATTACTGTAGCAGGTAAGATTTTGTCTTCTTTTCGTGCACATATCATCACGTGCTTACCAGCAACATGAATAAGCGCTTCACCACGATCGCCCATAGGTGAAACCCAACCTGTTCTGGTCATATCTTGGCTACTGCAAGGAGTGAATGCCAATGAAGCAAGCTGTTGTTCTAACTCATCCATTGACAGTGCTATCTCTTTATTTAATCGATAGACCAAAATATTTTTAAACCACAGCATCTGACATTCCCCTTAATCATTATTTACCGCATTATGATACTGAATGTTTAGGGTATCTAAAAGGTAATATCCCTTAAAAGAAAATATCCATAATGTTATTTAATAAAAAAGAAAAAAAGCTGAAACGAATAATTAGTAAATCTACTCTATGATAATGAGTTTTATTCTTATTTGGATTGGGTTAACTAAGAATATTAATACTGAAATAACGAGATTTTTAGCACAAGCTCTTATGTGATAATAATCACATGATTTCACTTTTTAGCCATTTTTTGTTTACAATATGAAATCATTTTCAGATTTATCCCTGCATTAATTTACAAAACAAAAATCTTCTTGACGCTCCTGTGTGATAATTGTCACAAAAATAAGAAAATATAAAGAGTGATTTTTCATAAATAGCAAAGTGATATACATCACAAATTTGAATATTTGTTTTTTAAATATCGTCAAAATAGCACGATTGGGCTTTTTATATTAACCAAGGTTATAGTTTAGATTTTATAATGTTTTATCCTGTTTCTTTGTGACTTGTACGTATTGATTAGATATTGTGATTGAATGGTATTCTTGTGCTTCTCTTTTTAATATTTGTAGTTAATTATTCTTTTTTCGAGCGAGTGTTACTCGTTACCACCAGTTAAATTGTATTTAAATGTGATTTTGCTTTTATTTAAATAAGAAATAAATATAAAGATAAAAAATTATTAATTAGGGATAACAATATTCAAATCTTTAGTGTTATTTATTTAGTGGTTAAAATTAATACTTCCTTTTAAATATATTAAATAGGGGGATAAATTTTTTATTAGCAAAAAAAAGAGTCTTGTAACAAAATGAAATCTAAAAGAAAAATCAAAAAATGTTATTTTTGAAAAGTTGATTTAGTTCAAAAAACACGTATCTTTACCTTTAATTGTGATGCCTATCACTTAGGTATGTAACCATGAAATTGCATGTTGGTGTAATTGTGGGCTACATCACGAAAGAAGGGCTTTTTTTTGAGTAACATGCCAACGAAAACTCAACGACCTATTTCTTTTCCTAACAGAAATAAAAGCAATGCCCTTATTTAAATATAATGAGGATATTATTTTTGTGTCTTATTGGTGATTACGTCTGTGTCAAGGAAATTAAAACCTTTAAGAAAATTTTGTAGAGTCATAATTAGTAGCTATAAAAATTATCAATTGTGAGAGCGATTTTCTTTTTCGAAATTCGTGGCAGAGATCTTTTGTCTGAATATCAGGTCAATTATATACGGCGGTATTATTTTTGAACTTAAAGAAAATCATAAAACTATAGAAAATAGATGGGTATTTTAATCATGAAAAGCTTGAAGCCTCTAGCAGCACTGGTTGGTTTGTTGGTTCTTTCTGGATCGGCAAACGCAGTAAACGTGTATAACGATAAAGGTACACGTTTTGATGTAAACGGTCAGTTTCGTTTAAAAACACAAGTGACTAGCAAAGATCACGAAATGCGTATGCGTGATGATGGTAGCCGTATCGGTTTCTTCGGTTCACATGAACTGACTAACGACATCAAAGTATTTGGTAAATTAGAGTGGGGTTCAGATACCCAAAAAACTAATAGTGATAACAAATATACCAACTTTGATATGTTCAACCGTGTGGGTTATGTAGGTTTCTCTCACCGTGATTATGGTCAAATTCAGTTTGGTCGTACCTATATTCCGATCGACTGGGTGAAAAAATCAAGCTATGGCTATGGTAATACGGGTGTATTCTACTTCAGCGATGTATTAAGTCGTTCTGTTGGTAGTCAAAGTAATGGTGTTGGTAAAAACAACTTTATGACCCGTTTACCACAGACTATCTTTATTGAAACTAACCGTTATGAAGGCTTTAAATTAGCCGCAACTGTAACAGGTAAAGATGGTAAAGATGAGAAAGACGGAAAACCAGGTGATCGTAAACAAGGCGATATTCGTAATGCTTACTCTATTGTTGGTTTCTATAAATCAACCTTCGGTTTAGAGTTTGATGGTGGGTACTCATCAGCAACGGGTGAACAAAACTTCTATGATGGCCCTAACAAAGGTAAGCAACCAGAGAACAGTATTTTAGCTTTTGGTGCTGAATACTTCTTCCCAGGTCGTGAGTTTTCTATCGGTTTAGACTATGGTCAATCCCGTGCTAAAAACTCTAGCAATGTAGTTGCTCAAGGTGCAGCTCCAACTAGCTCATATTCAGTTAAAGGCGACTGGAAAGCAGACCTGTATGGTGTTGGTGTGAAATGGCACTGGGATCGTATCGAAAGTGGTATGTATGCGGGTTACTACCTACGTGATGGCGATGCTAACACATACAACTATAAGAAAGAGACTTATACTGTGGGTGTAGATAAACGTTTTGCGGTATCTAAATACAACAACTTACGTTTATTCGCTGAAATGGCATACGATGATGCGCGTAGTGATAGTGAAGCGTATGAAGATAAAAAACAATATATCTTCGAAACAGGTATGCGTCTGTACTTCTAGTCCTTTCAAAGAGACTGTTTAACAGAAGTAACGAAAGGAGAGCCATTTTGCTCTCCTGTTAACCAATATATAAGGGGTGTGTAATGGTTAAGAATGTGTTGAAAATTTCAACATTAGCAATGTTTGTTGCATTCAACGTGAATGCTGCGACAGTCGATCTTCGTATTATGGAGACGTCTGATGTTCACAGTAACTTAATCGACTTTGACTACTTCAAAGATAAACCAACAGAACAATTTGGTTATGTCCGTACTGCTAATTTAATTAAAGCAGCAAAAGCTGAAGCAACCAATGCGATTTTAGTTGATAACGGCGACTTGATCCAAGGTAGCCCACTGGCTGACTATCAAGCAGCTAAAGGCTTAGAAAAAGGCGAATCTCATCCAGCTCACCAGCTGATGAACACCATGGGCTACACAGTAGGTAACTTTGGTAACCATGAGTTTAACTATGGTTTAGATTACCTGAAAAAAGCCATTGCTGGTGCTAAATTCCCTTACATCAACGCCAACGTGATGGATGCGAAAACAGGCAAAAACTATTTCACACCTTATATCATTGTTGATACACCAGTAAAAGATCGTGATGGTAAAGAACACACTATCAAGATTGGTTATATCGGCTTCGTTCCACCACAGATCTTAATCTGGGATAAAGCCAATCTGGATGGTAAGGTCGTTGTAAATGATATTACAGAAACAGCGAAAAAATTCGTCCCTCAAATGAAAAAAGAGGGTGCTGACCTGATTGTGGCTATTCCTCACTCTGGTTTCGCGTCAGAGCCGTACAAAGCAATGGCTGAAAACTCTGTTTATTATTTAAGTGAAGTTGAAGGCATCAATGCAATCATGTTTGGTCACGCTCATGGCGTATTCCCAAGCAAAGAGTTTGAAGGCATTAAAGGCGTTGATGTTGCTAAAGGTACAGTAAACGGCGTTCCTGCTGTTATGCCTGGTCAATGGGGTGATCACTTAGGTGTCGTTGATATGGTAATCAATAACGACAGCGGTAAATGGGTGATGACTGAAGCAACAGGTGAAGCGCGTCCTATCTTTGATAAAGCAAACAAAAAAGCATTAGTTGAACGTGATGCTGAATTAGCTCAAATCATCGAAAAAGCACACCAAGGTACCCGTGATTTTGTGGGTAAACACATTGGTAAAGCTTCTGCCAATATGTACAGCTTCTTAGCATTAGTACAAAGCGATCCAACTGTACAAATTGTTAATGATGCACAAGTTGATTACACCAAACACTTTATTCAAGGTGATCCGAACTTAGACGGTTTACCAGTATTAGGTGCAGCTGCGCCGTTTAAAGCGGGTGGCCGTAAAAATGCACCAGCAGACTTCGTAGAAGTTGAAAAAGGTGACTTAACATTCCGTAACGCTGCAGACTTATATCTGTATCCAAACACATTAGTGGTTGTTAAAGCGACCGGTGCGGATGTTGTTGAGTGGTTAGAATGTTCAGCGGGTATGTGGAATCAAGTTGACCCTAACTCAACTAAACCACAAGAACTGATCAACTGGGATGGTTTCCGTACTTATAACTTCGATACCATTAGTGGTGTGAACTATAAAGTTGACTTAACTCAACCAGCTAAATATGACGTTGATTGCCAAGTGGTTAACAAAGATGCGAATCGTATCAAAGAAGTGACTTATGAAGGCAAACCAATCGATCCTAAAGCAACATTCCTGATCGCAACAAATAACTACCGTGGGTACGGCGGTAAGTTCGCAGGTACAGGTGAAGCGAATATTGCGTTTGCATCTCCAGATGAAAACCGTGCAATTTTAGCTTCTTATATTGCTAAACAAACTAAAGAAAAAGGTGAAGTTGCGACTAAAGCCGCTAACAACTGGTCATTCTTACCTATTAAGACTGACAAAGCGTTAGATGTCCGTTTTGAAACTTCACCAAGTGAAAAAGCAGCTGCATTTATTAAAGATTTCTCTCAATATCCAATGACTTTCGTGGAAAATGATGAAATTGGTTTTGCAATTTACAAAATCGATTTAACTGAGAAGAAATAAGCCATTAAGCCTGTCCATTCTGGGCAGGCTTTTCTTACCTTTATGAACCAAGAGAGTGAATTTATAACTCTTTAGGGGGATTTTATGCGCTTTATGAAGCTATTACCTGCTGCTTTTGCTTT
This sequence comes from Proteus sp. fly-1008, assembly GCF_040140305.1. Classification (NCBI taxonomy): domain Bacteria; kingdom Pseudomonadati; phylum Pseudomonadota; class Gammaproteobacteria; order Enterobacterales; family Morganellaceae; genus Proteus; species Proteus sp. fly-1008. The sequence continues at coordinate 179,200 of NZ_JBEEWH010000002.1, read as the reverse complement.
AGTGTTAGCAGGATGTGCAACGCAAGCACCTGAAATTACAGAACCATTAAAACCTCAGGCTAAATTAGTTGAAGGCGTATCTTGTATTGTACCTGATGCACCAACAGCACCTTACGACTACATTGCTTCTAATGATCGCTATGGTCAAAACAGCACAGCATCAACAGATTACTTTAAGTTAGCAATTAACTACTCACCGGCTTTTTGTGATTATAAAAGTAATAATATTAAACGTTTAAATAACGATAATGAAAAAGATCGTGCAAAACGTGAGTACGATAAATTTGAAATCCAATGCTTCTCAGATAATAAATTTGGTTGGATTGTTCATGGGCTGTGGGCTGAAACCTGTGATGGTAAATCATGGGAAGACTGCCGTGATTGGAAAGACATACGCAAGCATCCTCGTTTATGTAAAGGCGATTTACCACCTTTAGAATACTCTGTTATCAAACCTTATCTGTGTGATTCTCCGGGTATCGATCTGTTACAAGGCGAATGGGAAAAACATGGTGTTTGTGCGTTTGATACACCAGATGCATTCTTTGGTAAACAAAAAGAGTTGTATGAAGCGTTAGTATTACCAGAGGGCCGTCCTTCAAATAGTGCATTGATTAAGTTCTTAAAAGAAAACAATCCATCACTGAAGGATAAAGAAATTCAAATTAATCGAGATGAATTCTATATCTGTTATAGCAAAGATTTCGAAGTAATTGATTGTCCGAAACGTGAATTTTGATCTTAGGGATAAATTTTAAATGAACCATAAATATAAACTCGTTGCACTTGCAGTAAGCTCAGTCTTATTAGCAGGTTGTGCAAAAAACTACGACGAAGCTAATGTTGTTGATGTGCGTGTTATCGCCATGAATGACTTCCACGGTGCGCTAAAAGCGCCAGGTCCAAATAAACCTGGTGGCATTGAGCACATGGCTACGTTAATTAAAGAAATGAAGAAAGATAATCCGAACAACATCGTTGTTGCTGCGGGTGATATGGTTGGCGCAAGCCCACTGTTATCTTCAATGTTCCATGATGAGCCTTCAATCGAAGCATTATCATTAGCGGGCTTAGAAGCGACTTCTGTGGGTAACCATGAATTCGATAAAGGCATGGGCGAGTTACTGCGTAAACAAAATGGTGGTTGCCATCCAGTAACAGGTTGCCAAGGTCCTACTGAGTTTAAAGGTGCTGATTTCCAATACTTAGCGGCTAACGTGATTGTTAACGAAACAGGTAAAACATTACTGCCTGAATACGTTATCAAAGAATTTAACGGTATTCCTGTTGCTTTCATTGGTGTCACCTTGGAAGGAACTGCAGCAATCGTAACGCCTAAAGGTACTGAAGGTTTAAGTTTCCATAACGAAGCAAAAACTATTAACGCATTAGTGCCTCAGTTAAAAGCACAAGGTGTTCAAGCGATTGGTGTGTTAATTCACGAAGGGGCTGCACAGCGTCGTGATGGTGGTCCAGTAAACATCAACGCATGTAATGGTATTACAGGTAAAGTACTGGGTGTTGTTGATCAATTAGATCCAGCGATTGACTTCGTTGTGACAGGTCACACTCACCAAGCTTACAACTGTACTATCAACGGTAAATCAGTGACATCGGCGCAATCAAACGGTGCAATGTTAACGCGTATCGATCTGAAATTAGATAAAACAACTAAAGATGTTGTTGATGTAGAAGCTCGTAATATTTGGGTTGATAACCGCAAATATGAAAAAGATCCAGCAGTCACTAAACTGTTAGAAGCTTACGAAAAAATCGCTACCCCATTAGCTAACCGTATTATCGGTAAGTTAGAAGGTAATTTAACTAAGCAAACCAATGACGCGGGTGAATCTGCACTGGGTCAAGTGATTGCTGATGCACATTTATATACTGCAAAACCAAAAGATATGGGTGGCGCACAAATCGCATTTATGAACAGCGGTGGTATTCGTGCTGATATGACAGGTGGTGATGTTTCTTATAACGCAATCTATACTGTACAGCCATTCTCTAACGTACTGTTAACTCAAACATTAACGGGTGAGCAAATCAAACGCCTGTTAGAACAACAATGGGATCGTTCACGTCCACAAGTGTTAGCGATTTCAGGTAACTTCCAGTACACATGGGATAGCAAAGCCTCTAATGGTAACCGTGTTATCGTTGAATCAATGAAAATTGACGGTAAACCAGTAGATATGAAAGCATCTTACCGTGTTGTTGCTAACGAATACTTAGCAACGGGTGGTAGTAACTTCTCTGTCCTGAAAGAAGGTAAAGATCCAGTTTACAGCGTGCCAGATGTTGATGCAGTCGTGAAATACTTTGCTGAGCAGTCTCCAATTGCTCAACCAAAAGCAAATAACATCACACGTAAATAACGTATTTTCATACGCCTTGTGAAAATCGCACCTTTTACTTCGGTAAAGGGTGCGTAAATAAATAAAGAGAGCAAAGTGTTGAACACAAAGGGTCCATCCCTACCTTTGTATTCATTACGCACTTTGCTCTTTTTTTATGGATATGTAATAAAAAAAAGCCCACAGTGGCTGTGGGCAAGGAATGAAAGTGAAAAAAAGAGGGTATTACTTATTGCTAGGGTCTTTTGTCAGATGTCTGTTCTAACACTTATTTGAAGATTTTAAAGCGTGAATCATCTTCCATATAATTCTTCTCACCAGCCTCTTGTTCAATTGAACCAAAGACCATTTGAGCTCTTAATTTCCATGTTTTTGGCAGATCCCAAGTTGCATGAACTTCATCATCAATAATTGGGTTGTAGTGTTGTAATGAAGCACCTACGTTCTCTGCTGCTAATGCAGTCCAAACAGAAAGTTGCGCCATACCACTTGCTTGCTCTGACCATACAGGGAAGTTGTCAGCATACAGTGGGAACTGCTCTTGCAGACCTTTTACGATGTCAGTATCTTCAAAATACAAAATTGAACCAGCACCTGCGGCGAAGCTATTAATTTTTGCTTCAGTTGCACTAAATGCTTCTGCAGGGACTAATTTTTTCAGGGTATTTTTAACAATATCCCATAGTTTTTGATGTTGTTCACCAAACAGAACAACCACACGAGATGTTTGTGAATTAAATGCAGTTGGGCTTTCTTTAACCGCTTCTTTGATAATCGCCGTGACTCTGTCTTCGCTAATTGGAAGTTGATTACCTAAATGATAAATTGTTCTACGTTTTTTCATTAAATCAGTAAATGCGTTAGACATGATGTCTCCTTGATAAATTTAAGCGCTTAAAGCGTGTCTTAGCTTGGGCTAATCTATGGACATACTATAGGTGCTATTGGTGATTTATTGATATATAAAAAATTTAATCAGTTACGTCAAAATATTCGACCTAGTTTTTAACTGATTGATTTATATTCTATTTGTTTTCATATCTAAATTCAGGAGCAAGCTGGCTAATACCTAACCCACCGGCTTTCTTTACTTTGATCTGTACCGGAATGCGTTCTTTCATGGCTTCTACGTGACTAATCACACCAATAATTTTGCCAGAAGCATTAAGACTATCGAGTGCATCTAGTGCGATATCTAGCGTATCAGGATCGAGTGTGCCAAAGCCTTCATCTAGAAATAGTGATTCAATCTGCGTTTTATTACTGACCAAATCAGAAAGTGCGAGAGCGAGCGATAAACTAACTAAGAAACTTTCTCCTCCAGAGAGAGTACGTGTATCTCGTAGAGCATCGGCTTGCCATGTGTCTGCAATTTGTAGTTCAAGACTTGCGGGTGTTTTACGTTGTAAGAAATAACGTCCATGTAGTTTTTCTAAACGACGATTGGCCAAATAAATTAAATGATCGAGCGTTAATCCTTGAGCAAAACGACTAAATTTATCTCCTGAAGCAGAACCCACCAATTCATTTAAATAACTCCAATCATCAAATTGAGCTTGTTGTTTAGAAATATGGGTAAGCAGGCTTTGTTGCTCTTTACGTTTTGCTTCATCAGTGCGTAATTGCTCTTGGATACGAAATTTTGTCTCTTGTAAGTGAGTAATTTGTGTTTCTAACAGCAATAATTGAGTATTAATTTGTTCGATATTTTGCTGTGTTGCCAATAATGGCTGTTGTGACAAATGTTGTTGATATACCTTTTCTTGTGTATCCAAACGTGTTTTTTCTTGCAATAGCTTATCAAGCCGTTGTTTTTGTTGTTCTTGTAAACGGTTTCTTTCTTCGACTGATAACAAGGATGTTAAAAATGCATTTTCGTCAGCAAAGGGACTGTTTTTTAACCTATTGTGATATTGCTCAATAATGCTTTGTGAAAGTGTATGAAGCCGTTGTAACGATTTTTCATTTTCCTGATATTGACCAATAAGTTGATTCAGACGAACTTCAAGTTGGTTTTTTTCTTCGCTGTATTTCTCAATAACTTTTTGTAATAACTGACTTTTTTGTTCTAATTTATTGCGTGCATCTTCGGTGGATTGTGTCCCGAATAAAGCTTGGCGTTGTGCTTTCAACTGTTCTTGTTGTTGATGTAGTTGTTTAAAGTGGATCAAGATATGCTCAAGTTCTTTTTGAGTTTCAGCTAAATAGCGTTTTCTCTCATCTTGTGTTAATGACAATTCACGAATTATTTGCAGTAATTCCTGATATGCTTTTAATGTCGATTGATATTGTTGACTCTCTATTTTACGCGCATTAAGCCATTGAGTTTTTTCTTCGAATTGGCATAACTGATAGCCTTGTTGTTCAACACGAGATTGGATTTCTTGTGCTAATTGTGTCTGTTGTTGCAAATATTGTGCTGTTTGTTGCTGTTTATTGATGACTTCTTTTTGTTGTTGAGTAAATTCATTTTGTTGATAAAGAATAGCTTGCTGTTGTTGATTAAAAAGCTCCTTAGCATCAGATAACAGTTTGTATTCTTGCTGAATTTTGGTTTCTAATACGTTATAACTGGATTGTTTTTGTTTCAGTAAAGTATCTTCTGCCTCAAGCTTGGCATCTAATTTAGTCAACGCATCTTCTTTGCAGTCAGCATCAGGCAATGCGTATGCTTGTGCTAAGATTTGCCATTGTTGTTTTAATGTCGCTATATCTTGAGTGAGTTGTTCACTATCTTCATTGAGTTTTTTGTTTTGAGCTTGATAGTTAGCGCATTGTGTTTTTTGTTCCACTAACTCTATTGTTAATGTATGAACTTGTTGTGTTAAAAGATCTAATCGTGTTTTTGTTTCGTCTGGTTTAATTTCTTTATATTTTTCAACATAAGGATGTTCTGTTGAACCACAAACAGGGCATGGGTTATCTTTAACTAGATGTTGTCTCTCTTCTTCATATTCCGCTAACTTTCGTATTAAAAGATAATTATTATTTAAATCTTTAAGATGTTGTTCTTTCTCTTTTAAAACAATGTCATTTTTGTGGATACTTTCAGTCAGCATAACTATTTTTTGCTGATTTTCTGACTGAATTTTTTGGTACTGAAGTTCTGTTTTTATCGCTCGCTGTAATTGAGCCTGTAATCCCATCAGTTTAGCTAGGGCATTTCTTTGTTGTGATATTTGCTGTAAACGAGGAGAAATATCTGTAATTGCATCAGCTTTATTTTGTTGCTCAAGTTGTGTTTGCCACTTCTTTAATTGCTGTTGCTGTAAATTAAGACTGTATTGTTGTTGCTCTAGTGCTTTAGTTGCTTTTTCTAAGGCGAGTTTGAGAGTGTGTTCTTTTTCTTGCTCTGTTTTTTCACTCTTTTTGCTAATAAGATATTTTTCTGTGATTTCATCATATTGCTCAAAATAGCGTTGCCATAAAGGTAGATTTTCAGCAAGTTGAGCATAAGCCGTATGTTGGCTTAAATAATCATTTAATTCACTGGCTTGTTTTTGTGATGTTGTTAGTTGGTGTGCTGTTGATTGAATTTTTTCTAGATATTCTGATTGCGTTTTTTCGAGTGCATTTTTTTGCTGTGTCTTTGTTGAAATATCTTGTTGTAGCAAGGCTAATTGATTATCTAATGGCGTCACTTTTTCGCGAATAAGTTGTAATATCTGCTGTTTTTTCTCATCGTGTTGTTTAAATGTGTCACGTGCTTCAATTAAATGCTGATTAATTGGTTGGCTTTGTTGTTCAATAAGCTGTTTTTCTGCTGTTAGTGTTGAGAGTTGTGACTCAATATAAGTTTGTTCTTTTAATAGGCGATTTTTTTCATCATAAATCGGGCGAATTTTTTCTGCCGGCTCGCTATTTTCAAGACGTTGAATATCAGGTTTTGCAGCAACTAATGCTTCTTGCGCTAAGTTAACCTCAGTTTGCGCTAATGCTTTGTTTTTATTGAGTTCAATTTCTTTTTCTTGCCACTGTTTTGCTACTTGATATTCCTGTTGTTCTTTTTGTAATAGGCTCTCTTTGGCAAAAAGATCTGTTTGTTCCGTTAATAAAGCTTGGCGGGCATTTTCATCTAATAATGCCATCATTTCAGCCTGTTGCTTGAGTGTTTTTAACGTTTGTTCTTCTTCACGCCAATGTTTAAAGATTAATTGGGAAATATGACGATAAATATCTGTACCAGTGAGTTCTTCGAGTAACTCTGCGCGAGATTTGTCATCAGCATTAAGGAATGCTGCAAATTGTCCTTGTGAAAGCAACATTGATTTAGTAAATCGGTCAAAATCCAGCCCTGTAATATTAATGATCATCTCTTTTACTTGGCTTATCTTACTCGCTAATATTTTGTCCTCACCCTCTGTGATATTTATTTTGACAAGTTCAGCTTGTGGTGCCTGAAGATTGCCATCTTCTTTATAATTAGCACGGCGTTGTTCCCAAAATGCACGATAAGCGACACCTTTGACTTCAAATTCAACTTCCGCCAAACACTCCGCAGTATGACGTGTCATTAATTCATTTTGCGATTGTGTGACTTTGTCCAATCGTGGTGTTCGATGATAAAGCGCTAAACTAATAGCATCTAAAAGGGTTGTTTTTCCCGCACCTGTAGGGCCAGTAATCGCAAACAATCCGTTGCTAACAAAAGGCTCTTGGTTAAAGTTAATTTTCCATTCACCTTTTAAGGAGTTAATATTTTTAAAGCGCAGACTTAAGATTTTCATTTTGCTTCGTTATCCTCTTGTTCTGCCATCTCAACTGCTTGTTTAAACAATGTGGTTAACCGTGTTTTAGTTTCTTCTGAATCAAAATCATGTTGTTCTAAACGTCTTTCAAAAACATCATAGACCGTTAATTCTGTCAGTGTTTCTTTTTCATTTTGAATGAGCACTTGGCGTTGTTTTCTGGATCTTCTTAATAAAACCACATCAAAAAGTGGGTCGTTAGTTAGCTCCTGAATACGCGCTTGTATATCACTGAGATAATCTTGTGTAGAAACTTCAATATCCAACCAGATAGTTATATCTGGTTCAGCATATTGTTTTTTTAAATTTTCAAGCTGTGTGGCTATTTCTTTTAATGAGCCAGTAATTGTGCGCAATAGCTGAAATTCGGGGATAGGGAGTAGTGTAAGCTCAGTTAATTTATCTTGCTCAAAATCGATAAGGCAGACACTTTTTTGTTGCCCACTCTCATCAAAACTTAAAGGAATTGGAGAACCACTGTAACGAATATGCCCTGATTTATTCACCACTTGAGGGCGATGAATGTGGCCAAGAGCAATATAATCAAATTCAGGAAACAGGGTTGCAGAGAAGGCTTCTAAAGTACCGATATATATTTCACGTACAGAATCGGTCACACTTGCACCAATCGTTGTCAGGTGGCCTGTCGCAATAATAGGGATCTTGGTGTTTAATTGTTCACGTAAATCGAGAGCTGCTTGATATTGAACTTGATAATAATCAGCAATCGCTTCTTTTAGCGCGTTTTGTTTTTCAGCACCGGATTGCCCACTTCGGCTAGTTATCATATCTCTAGGGCGTAGATAGGGGATCGCACACAGTAAGGCTCCTGGCGTGTTATCTTTTTTACGAAGAATTAGCGGTGCTTGTGGCGTTTCGGTATGAACATTGGCAATAACAGTGGTATTTAAACACGCCAATAGTGATTTAGATTCATTGAGTGTTGCGACAGAATCGTGATTTCCACCTAAAATTATCAATTGGCATTGTGTGTCTCTCATTGCAACAACAAAGCGGTTATACAGTTCTCTGGCATAGCTTGGGGGCGAGCCAGTATCAAATATATCACCAGCAACAATTAAGGCATCGACTTGATAAACTTTGATTTGTACTAACAACCAATCAAGAAATTGTTGGTGTTCTTGTGCGCGGGTTTTAGTAAAAAAATATTGCCCTAAATGCCAGTCTGATGTGTGAATAATCCGCATTGCTATCCCTCTTTTTTATTTGCTGAGAGTATAGCGCACCTTGCTTTTTTAGTGAAAACTCAGCAGTAAGCCTTTTTTTGAGTGATTTTTCACCGAAAAATGATTTATTTACCTTAACAACACCATGGTATTTCAGTAATGTTAAGGTTAGTCATAAATCTGTCATAAAAGTGCATCATAATCATTTTGACCCTCTATATACATTACACAGGATAGAGTATGGCAAGGCGTATTCTTGTTGTTGAAGATGAAACCGCAATTCGAGAGATGATCTGTTTTGTTTTAGAACAAAATGGTTTTCAACCCATTGAAGCAGAAGATTATGATTCTGCATTGAGTTTTCTTATCGATCCTTACCCTGATCTGGTTTTATTAGATTGGATGATCCCCGGAGGTTCCGGTTTACAGGTAATAAAACAGATGAAGCGAGAAAGTAATACTCGTGACATTCCTATTATTATGTTAACGGCAAAAGGGGAAGAAGAAGATAAAGTCCAAGGCTTAGAAACGGGTGCTGATGATTATGTTATCAAGCCCTTTTCACCTAAAGAGCTTGTCGCCCGAGTGAAGGCAATTTTACGGCGTTTATCACCGATGTCAGCGGAAGATATCATTGAATTCAATGGATTATCACTTGATCCTGTTTCTCATCGAGTAACTAGTCAAGATAAACCGATTGATATGGGGCCTACTGAATTTAAACTCCTGCACTTTTTTATGACGCATCCTGAACGCGTGTATAGCAGAGAACAACTGCTAAACTATGTTTGGGGAACGAATGTTTATGTCGAAGACCGTACCGTGGATGTGCATATTCGTCGTTTACGTAAAGCCATTGAAGAAGATGGTCATGACCGAATGATACAAACAGTACGAGGAACGGGATATCGCTTCTCTGCCCGTTTCTAAGTCAATATGGGAGTAATCGTCAGGTGTTAGAACGACTATCATGGAAAGCCCTCGTTTGGGGGCTATGTCTATTTTGCTTACCTGCCTTTGTATTATCACTTTTTATTGGCCATCTTCCTTGGCTGCTGGTGGCATCACTTTTTAGTGCTTTGGTTTGGCATGCTTATAATTTGATGAAATTGTCTAAATGGTTATGGCTCGATCGCTCAGTCTTACCACCAGAAGGCAGAGGAGGATGGGAGCCTATTTTTTATGGCATTCGACAAACACAGCAACGTAATCGTAAACGACGTCGAGAATTAGGCGACTTAATTAAGCGCTTTAGAAGCGGAGCTGAAAGCTTACCTGATGCAGTTGTAATGATGACTAATGAAGGTAATATTTTTTGGTGTAACAGCTTAGCTCAACATCTATTAGGTTTTCGGTGGCCAGAAGACAACGGGCAAAATATTTTTAATTTATTACGTTACCCTGATTTCTTGCACTATTTTACCGCAGGCGATTTTAGTCACCCTTTAACGATTTCTCTTAATAATGGTTCTATTGTGGAGTTTCGTGTGATGCCATACAGCGAAGATCAACGTCTAATGGTGGCGCGAGATGTGACAGAAAAAAATAAACTAGAAAATGCACGACGTGATTTCTTTGCCAATGTGAGTCACGAATTAAGAACGCCTTTAACCGTTATTCAAGGCTATCTTGAAATAATGGAAGAAAATAGTGCAGAAAAACCCGCAGAACATAAAGCGATAATGACAATGCAAGAACAAGCTAAACGGATGGATACGTTAGTAAAGCAGCTCTTACAACTTTCCCGTATTGAATCAGCTCCTCATATCGATTTAAATAAAGTTGTTGATATACCCGCCATTTTAACCTTATTACAACAAGAGGCGAACTCACTAAGCCAAGGACAGCATCATATTACCTTTGATATTGATGAACAGTGGGCTGTACGTGGTAATGAAGAGCAGTTGCGCAGTGCTGTGTCTAACTTAGTCTATAACGCGATTAATCACACAGAAGAAGGCACAACAATAAAAGTCAGCTGGAAGAAAATTCCTCAAGGTATGTTATTTAGTGTCTCCGACAATGGGTCAGGGATCAGTGCTGAACACTTAACACGTTTAACAGAGCGTTTTTATCGTGTTGATAAAGCACGCTCTCGCCATTCTGGTGGGACAGGGTTAGGGTTGGCAATTGTGAAAAAATCACTGCTTCATCATCATTCACAATTGAATATTGAAAGTAAAGTTGGGAGTGGAAGTACGTTTTCTTTTATTCTGCCTCAAACCTTACTATCTGCTAAAAAAGTACACTAATCATCTTTTCTATTTAAAGCCTTTATCATCTAATATTTAATTAGTGATAAAGGTTTTTTGTCTTTTTATCACTCTTTTCGATGTCAATAAAAACTAATATCGTAGCGTTAAATTTTAATATTATTAATTAATAAGAACTTTAAATATTGCTAATGAACAATATTGCTGGTGATAAAATGCACAAATCATATCGTGTATATTCGGTGATATATGATAGTTATAACTAGCACTGAAAAATAGTTTAGATGATTATTCTGGTTTTTAGATTGGCTATTGCCTTTTTTCATTATAAAAGTTTTACTTGTGCCCAGTTATCGGCAATTTTTTCTATTTGATACGTAATTGCTCTGCATGAAATGATTATATGTGGATATTATCCTGAATAATAATGATATGAGCACAAATAGATATTGTTGATTTTATGTTACGTCATCTCGGCGTTATTTAACCATTATTGTAACTACATATTAACAAAACTTATGGCACATAGATTAACTTCCAGAGATATTCTGGCATTAGGGTTTATGACCTTTGCCCTTTTTGTCGGTGCTGGCAATATTATTTTTCCTCCTATGGTGGGTTTGCAATCCGGTGAATTTGTTTGGACAGCCGCAATCGGCTTTCTTATTACTGGTGTCGGTTTACCTGTATTAACCATCGTTGCATTAGCTAAAGTTGGTGGCGGCATTGAAGCATTAAGTACACCTATTGGTAAATCAATGGGGTTACTATTAGCAATTGTTGCTTATCTTGCTGTTGGTCCTCTTTTCGCAACACCGCGTACTGCAACCGTCTCTTTTAAAGTGGGTATTGCTCCTTTAGTGGGTGATACTGAAATGTCATTGCTGATTTATAGTATTGTCTATTTTTTAATTGTTATTGGTATTTCGCTTTATCCGGGAAAATTACTAGATAGCGTTGGTCATATTTTGGCACCGATTAAAATTTTGGCATTGGCGGCATTGGGTATTGCTGCGATATTTTGGCCTGCTGGTGGTGCTATTCCTGCTACTGAAGCTTATCGAGATATGGCGTTAACTCAGGGCTTTATTAACGGCTACCTCACCATGGATACATTGGGAGCTATGGTTTTTGGTATCGTGATTGTTAATGCGGCTCGCTCTCGAGGTATTGATAATTCATCCTTGTTGACGCGTTACACTATGTGGGCGGGAATTATTGCAGGTATATTATTAACTGCGATTTATTTGAGTTTATTTAAATTAGGCTCTAGCAGTGGCAGCATTATTCCGGGCGCCCAAGATGGTGCAGATATTTTACATGCCTATGTTCAATATACATTCGGTAACTTTGGTAGCTTCTTTTTAGCTCTATTGATCTTCTTAGCCTGCATGGTGACAGCTGTTGGTTTAACGTGTGCATGTGCAGAGTTCTTTAGTCGTTATTTGCCTATCTCTTATCGTACATTGGTACTGATTTTAGCGATATTTTCAGCTGTTGTTTCAAATTTAGGATTAAGCAAACTGATCGCGTTTTCTATTCCTGTGCTGATTATGATTTATCCACCTTGTATTGTGATTATTTTAATGAGTTTCACATTACGATTGTGGAATAACCCAAGCCGTATTATCGCACCAGCAATGGCGGTTAGTTTATTTTTTGGTATTTTTGATGCCATAAAAGCCTCTGATTATTTGAAGCATTTATTACCAGAATGGGCGACAAAACTGCCGTTAAGTGAGCAAGGTTTAGCATGGTTGATCCCAGTATTAGTGACAATTGTTGTATGTGGCATTTACGATAAAGTGGCGGGCTCACAGAATAAAAAAGTGATCCATACTGAAGCCATCCATAAGCAATAAAGTACGTTGATTTGAAAAATAAAAAGGGAAACGAAAGTTTCCCTTTTTTTATTGGAGTTAAAGCAAGTGTCGATTTTCTTTTAAGCGATCAGCAAGTGTTTTTTCTATATCTGCTCGTATTAATTTGGAGACATCATATTCTTTGGCAAGTGATGAGAATCGAGCAATAACATCAACGGTATGATGAATATACGCTTGTGCTTGTTGCCAACTTTCAAAACCGGCAATTTCAGCAAGTTGCTTTATTGTATTTAATGGTGGCTTTTTACCATATCCAGCAAATGAAGTGATATGTTCATTTCTTGGATTGGGATTATAAGTCACATCATAAAAAGGGGCTGGTTCCCAATGTCCATCATCATATTGTAGAAATGACCAATTTTTACTGTGATCATCTTGATTAGAAGCGAATAGATTAAAAATGGCTCGTTTAAATTGGAGTTTTCCAGCTGAAACTGATTTGCATAGTACACGATTTACTTTGATTAAATCTTCATAATCTAAAGAAGGTAACCTAAAATCAGCATCTAATAATCCGCATGCGCTGTGCATGATTAAACGTCCTGATTTACCAGAACTATTTGTGATACGATCAAAGCGTTTTAATGCTAGCCAAGATTTTCCATTACTGTTTTTAGGAACGTCAATAAGTCGCCATTGTGGAGGATTAAGCTCTAGTTCTTTTGCTAGAGTGAGATAGATGGCTTCACATAATCCTTCATCGTGACCAAGAGGTAAGTTTTTGGACGTAAATTTGATCAACCATGACTCATCACCTTCTTCTTCATATGTTTTACATTTATTAAAGTCGTCTTGATTAAAATAAAGTAAGGCTTTAGGTCTCGCCCCTCCAGAACTACCAACAATAGCAAGCTCAGATAAAACAGTTTCCGTTTGCCCGTCAAATACAGCTTGTGCTTCTAACCCTAAATTAATCAAGTCAACTTCAAAATGTTCATCTGATTGGTAGTCAGAGATAGGTAAATAAGATAATCCGCCCATACCTTTATTACCAACAAAGGCTAGCCTATCCATTGCTGTAATTTTATGTGGTTGTATGCCGTGTTGGCGAAAAATTCTGTCTTGTAATAATCGTCCCCACCCATCAGGTAAGCTATCAGAGAAAATCCCATGCAAATTATCATGAGGTTTTTTAGGTGCAATTTGTAAATCTGTATTATTTTTCAGATTAAAAGGAGAGCTATTGCCATATTGTGTTAAATAGTGTGCATCATATTGAAAAAATACATCATTATTGTTTTGTTGGCTTAAAACTCATCTTGCAATACCTCCTCAATCGTTCTTGGTATACGAGGCTTATTGACTTTTTTAGGGTCAACAACGGCATAAAGATTATTTAAATCATCAAGGCATTGCCAAAGTAACAATAATTGACGTAGTGAAATTTTGCCTTGTAGTTCAAATTTTTTAATCGTTGATGCTGGGACGGTACTGCGCTCAGCAAGTTGTTCGCGTGACCATTTTTCTTTTTCACGCTGTTTTCGTAAATGAGTAGCAAAGGCTCGACTTACATCGAGATCAGTCAGTAATGAGAGTTTCATTATTAGCTCTAAGTATTAAATGGATACTATAATGTCTAATTATAGCATAAATTAGCTATTTTAGACATTATAGTATCCATTTAATGAAAGTGGCTTTAGTGGGGATTTTCTATTAATTATGCGTTTCAGTGAAATTATCCATTGTTACTGGGCGTTGGTTTTCATCTAAATAATAATGGACTCCAGCAACAATATTATCTTCACCTTCATAGAAAATGTTAAAACGAGTACGTTGCCCATCATGATAAGCAATTACGGCACTACCGCCTTTTCCTAAGCAGAACTGATGGAGATCACCGGTTGAGATACAAATACTGTTGTCGCCAGATACCGTGACTTTACAGTTATCACCCGTATTAATTGCTACAGAGTTATTTCCAGTAACATTGATTTGCGCTAAATCACCTGTATTAGTGACTTTTGCGCGATCTTGAGAGGCTGTAATAAAGTTACGCATACCGCTATTGGCGATATGAACACCATTGCCTGAGGCATAAATTTTGACATCATTGCCACTATTACAAATGCGAGAGCGCCCACCTAAGCTACCAATACGACACTGATTGCCTGTATTACACACTTTTCCTGCAAAACCCGTATTCATCAATTGATTGCTATAGCCTGTATTGGCAATACTATTTTCATCACCGGAAAATGCCACAATGTTATTACTACCACATAAAGCGAGATCGGCGCTGAGTTGCTGACTTTTTAAGATTAACTGATGCCATTCGGTAGAGAATTGAATATTTTCAGCACTAGGCAAGGTGTTGTGGTATGGCAAGCGTTGTAATGTGACGCCTTGTTGTTGTTCATCACCGAGTAGGAACAAGATGTTTTCCATCACTTCTTGTTCCTGTTTGGCAAAGGAGGCTTCGTTAAAATGACGTAAATAAATATATTGAATAAAGCTTTCTATCCATTGTGTACGGCGCTGTTTTATTAACTCACAATGAATAGCACTGTAAGTGCCTCCATTAGGAAAATAACGTAGAAACCAACGATAAAGCGAAGTTGAAACATGCAGTTGTCGTAAGTCTTCTTTTGTTAATGTGATATTTTCCTTTAAAGGGACTGACATATAAGCTCCTCAATAAAATTCTTTATTAGTGTCTGTGATAACCATCAACCATACTGCGAAATGTTTGGAATGGTGTTTTTCCTGTTGTACACAGATAAAGGTGACCAATGATAAAAAAGACACTACATACCGCTAATATTTGGTGTGCAATTAATAACCAAGCTTTAAACGTTACAGCATCAGCAGGAATAAACGCTGGATTTTGAAGTAAAACACCGGTTATCAAAAGTAGTGGAACTAATGCATACATCACACCTAAATAAGCCATTTGTTGCAGTGGGTTAAATTTCACATTAGGAGTCGCTGGGAAAGGGTGATCTTCTCCTTTAATAATCCCATAGAGATAAAAACGAGTTTGCATAAAAGCACGTTGAAACCAGTTTTTACCATCAATGCGATAAAATTTACCATTACCGCCGACAAGATTAATTAACACAAAAGATAACCAGCACACTAAGAGGAGATAACCACAGATCTCATGCACACTAACTAATAAGGCTGTATCGTGAGCAGAAAGTAGAGCGAAATGGTTAATGCCACCACTAAGGAGCAATAAAATAAATAAAGAGGCATTACTCCAATGCCATAAACGTACTGCCTTAGAGTAAAGGTAGAGTTTCTCTTCTTTATGTGATTGACCATGTGGTGTAGCAAAGCGATAACGTAAAAAGCCATGAAGTGCGAGCACGAGTAGCATGCCAACAAATAATACACCTGCAACAATGAGCCAAAGCGGTAAATAATCTGGTGTATAAATTAAAACATACTCTTTTAGTGCGGCTTGAAACTGGGCACTGTCTGGCATGGTATTGACGATACTCATACTTTACCCTCCTCTTGAACATGAGGCCCTACACGGCGATAGAGATGGGGTTTTCCTACACCATCAAGTTGATAAATATAATAATCGTGTGTTTTAAGCCATTCTTGAACTTGGGGGCTGTCTTCTCTACCAAATAACAAGGCATTTTGTGGACAAGCACTCACACAAATTGGTGGGAAACCTTTTTGTAATCGAGACTCAAGACAAAAATCACATTTATCAGCAACATGCGTCACAGGGTTAAGATAACGTACTTGGTATGGACATGCTGATATACAGTAGCTACAGCCAATACACTTTTCTTTATCTACACGCACAATGCCATTGGTTTCATCACGCCAAGATGCGCCTGTAGGGCATACAGGAATACAAGGAGCATCTTCACATTGCTGGCAGGAGTGTCTAAAGAAATGGTACTTGTCGTTGTCTTCTTTTAGGCTTAATGGAATATGAGCAATATCCATTCTTGCCATTCCCGTTGGAACTTTATTTAATCGACGACATGCAGTGGCACAAATATTACAACCATTACAAAGCGTCTCATCATGGATCATGGCATAACGGATTGGTTTCTTTTCAGCGGTTGCTGCAAGTGCACTTCCTAGTGGCGCACTGAAAAAAATGACCGAACCCATGCCTGCTACAAATTTACGGCGAGAAACACGCATTATTTTTGCTCCTCAGTCTGATGATGTTGTAATACCCACATGACATTTCGTGGATAAGATAGAACGTTAAGGATTTTCATGTTGTTCTACCTCTATCCATTCAGTTAAGCCTCGTGCTTTTCCATAACTCATTAACGTATTGCTAAAGAGATAAGGTGCGTCGTTAGACGCTAAAACTTGCTGAATATCTTGAAAGTCAGGGTGGTCTTTCATCAGTGTCAGTGCATCTTCGATCTCTGAAGCTGTGTAATGAAAGGGTTCAGACATCAACATGCTTTGTTTCAATGGACGAGGATAGGTTTCGCACTCAAATCGAACAACCCCTGCAATTGCGGTGCAAACATCAGCGTGACGATTTAATAATTGCAGTTGTGCGAAGTTATCTGACATAAATTCATCAGAGTAAAAATAATCCTCACCATTGAGACTTAAATGGGCGATATCAATAAACTCGTCGCTTTTTAACGCGGTTTCTAACTGCACAATATCTTCTTGAGTAAGAGAATAGGGCGCATCATACAGCGTTGAAATAGCTAGCAGTTCACCTTCTTTTGAACATTGGCGTATTGCATTCGCTAGATGTTGTTCAGCAGATAATTCTGCGATTTCTTCAGCTTGTTCTTCCTTAAGCGCCGTTGTGGTGTTTGCACTGCGTCCAACACCTGTTTCTGATAGAGGCAGTAGCCAACGGCGACGAGAGATATCAGGTTGCTCTAACGCAAAATCTGCATCATCAGCAATATCGGGTGGTATAGAAGCTGATGCATTTTGTTCTATCATCATGATCTCCTTCTTTTACCGATTAACTTGGTAATAAACCACGAGACGCTAAATCGTCAGCAATATCTTGCAATCCAAGGCGCACCAACGTTTCTTTTGTTGGGCAACCTAACTGTGGATCCCAGCCCATTTCTTCATAGAACATGGTGAGAGAAAGCTGCATATCTTCTCTGTCCATTTTGTCTGTGCCTTCAGTAAAAACAGGAATATCAGGATCTTTATCGAATACCCATGAGCAAATTTGGTCATGTTCGTTACGCATATCCATGGTATTCATTAATTTAACGGTATAAGCACGGTGTAAAGTGAAGATACGCTCGGAGGCTAAATCCAGATCTTTAGAGGTTGTTGGTTCACCTGTAATAGCGGTAAAGAATTTAGCTTCCATTTCTAAGTCACCACGATAATTACGGCTTTTATGAGGTGAAACCGTCATTGGCCAAACCCAGTTACATAAAGTGACTGCGTCGTGTAAGCAACTACGTAAAATTGTCCATTTGGTGTAAGCAATTTTTGCTTTATTGATTGGTGTGTAGTTTTTGGTTTCATCAAAGGCATCACCAGAACCAAATAGCTCACCAGCAATCTCTTTTTGCAGTTTCAGAGGTAAACCACTGCCGATATAGTTGATATGGGTATGTGTCATCGCATCGCGGTTAAACATACAGTTAACGATAGAACCAACTTGGGCAGAGGCTTCATTGGCGTGGTGAATAGGGAAGCCCATAGGTGACCAGAGTTTATTTTTCTTGTTCGCCCAATACTCCTCACCTAAGTTCCAGCGTTGTGCAATTAGGTAAGAGCCATCAGCTAGGTGACTAAATTCACCTTTACGGTGCGCTAAGCGATAATAGAAATCTTTGATAAATTCGGGATTACCTTCTTCAAGTTTATCCCAAGGAATATCATTATATTCCTCTTCAGAAAGAACGCGTTTAAAGACACCGTGGGTGTAACAATAAGTGAAGTCCCGATGAAGTTGGCCGTAGTTACACCATAAACCCATATCATCAAAAATATTCAGACCCACTAAGTTACCAACAACGTTACCATCGCCTTTTTTCTCTACATCTTTAGGGCCATTAGGGAAAATAGTTGTGTGAACAAAGTTAGCAACACAAGTATTACCACCTGTTTGTGGCACACCAAATTTTTTCGCTTGTGGAACGTTAAGTTGTGCCATACAGCGGATAGGGCAAGAGTGACACCCTCCCATTTTCACAGTGTATTCTTCTGCTTCAGGGCCTAAGTCAAAGGTAGACTTCATGGTTCTGAAACCGACAGTATTGATATCACCAGGAGGAATTTCACCTGTTTCAATTGGGCCGCCTTCAGCTGCTCCCCAATAAAGGCCTTTACGCGCAGTCCAACGAGATCCTGGGTGAGAATATTCCGCCCAAGATTGTGGTGTGCTTGGTACAACGTGGTTGTTATTAGAGCCAATTAATTGTGTCATCATGTAGTCGTTAAGCTCTTTTAATGCTTTACGATCAGCAACGTTAACGCCACGGCTACCTTCCACCACAATGGCTTTTAATTTTTTAGAACCTAATACGGCACCAACACCAGCACCACCACTGTGGTTACGGCTATTAATGATGCCAGATAAAGGTACAAGGTTTTCACCTGCGGGGCCAATGGTTGCAACACAAGCTTCAGGGCTTGTTTGAGCACATAACTCTTCTGTGGTTTGGCGAACGCCTTTACCCCATAAGAAAGAGGCATCTTCAATAGATACTTGGTCATCATCAATATGGATCCAAACAGGCTTATCTGATTTACCTTCAATAATCAGAGAGTCATAGCCTGCAAATTTCATCCATGCTGCAAAAAAACCGCCCATATGAGCATCAACAACGAGATTGCCACGAGTAAAAGTGGAAAGAGAGGTGATATTGACACGAGAGCTACAAGGTGCACCTGATCCAGTTAAAGGGCCTACAGCGAAGACAACTTTGTTTTCTTCATCAAAAGGTTTAACTCCAGGACCCACTTCGTCATACATAATTTTATAACCAAAGCCCATACCACCAATTAAGGATTTAAATTTACTTGAGCTTTCACGAGTGATGGCACCGGTAGTTAAATTGATTCTTAGAATATTTCCAGTCCAGCCGTTAATCATAATATTGCTTCCTAATCTAAATGTGGTTCAGTGATGTGATTGTATGGATTTTATTAAACAGTAATTTCTTTCCATTCAATGATTTGCAACGCGCCTGTTGGGCACGCTGATGCACACTCACCACATAAATTACATTTGCCGGATTTTTTAGTTTGTGGATTGACAGTAGCCATCATCCACGGGCAAGCCGTTGTACAGGCTGCACAACCAATACAGCGACGTGTATCTACGACAATACAGCCAAACTCTTCTTGATAACGGATAGCTTTTACAGGACAAACCTTCATACATTCTGGATCTTTACATTGACGACAAGTATCCGTTGTAAAGTTTAAATCACCATAAAGTCCACCACCGGAGCCAATACCTTTATCACCAAAATAGAAATGGCGATGAATTTTTGTTCGAGAGAAGAAAGAACCAACACTTCCATCGTTCCATGTTGTACATGCTGTTTCACAACGGTGACAGCCAGTACAGCGTGCTCGATTAGTGACTAAAACGCCTTTAGGTGTTGTGGTTAATTGAATGATGCCGCTGTCTATTTCTTCTTGCTTACAACCTAAAAGAGAAAGCAATGCGGGTGCTATAGTGATCCCTGCAAGCCCTTTACCGGATATTCGCAGAAACTCTAGTCTTGATAGTCCAATATTTAATATTGGACGATGATGTGTATCAGACATTAATATTTATCTCCGCTTAACTAATTTAATAAGAAATAAGTTGTGATGATAAATTATTTATCCGCTTGCCTTATCGTTATATAAAAAATATAATAACGCTGTCGTTAAGGGATATATTATAAATTTCAACTATTTTTATGATAAAAATACATTGTGATGAAATGTTAAATATTTGTGTTTACAATGTGTTATCTCCACTTTTTACGTATTTTTATTATCCTCTCTGATAGTGTGGGTATTAATAAATTAATACTGTGACTGCTATCATAGAAATAAAAATAGCGCATGCTATTAATTTAATTTAATTAAATGATTATTATTTTTATCTGTAATTAAGAAGGAGAATAAATACCATTTATATATATTCTATTATTGAAATTGAATTAAAGGTGGATTGCTCTTATATTCTATCTAATATTATTACATTAATAATAAATTGATATTTGGCGTTAATTATTTATTTAACCAAAAATTGATATTGATTATTATTAATAGACTAATATATGAATAAATTGTAAAACCGTGACTAGATCATTTTTATAATAAAAGAAACCTTTTCTAATCAAGAAAAGGTTTCTTATATTAATATTATTCTGTGGTTTAGTGATTAGTAACCCACAGCTTTACCTGCTGGGCGACGAACATCATTTGATCCATAAAGATAACCTTCACGTACTGCCCCAGAAACAGCAGAATCATTACCTGATGATGCAGGGATAACACCTTCTTCTCCAGGAAGTCCAACCATAATGAGTTCAGCTGCTCCCCATGGGGTTTGTTCTACCATTTTATATCCCATGGCAGAGAGCTTTTCTAAAGTATCTTTTGATAATCCTCGTTGCTCATAATAAACCTCATCCGGTAACCATTGATGGTGGATACGAGGGCTATTAACCGCTTCTTGTGGTGGCATTCCAAACTCAATGATATTAAGTGCCGTTTGTAAGGTGATCGAGATAATACGTGAACCTCCCGGTGATCCTAAAATAAGGAAAGGTTTGCCTTCTTTAGTCACAATCGTTGGGCTCATTGATGATAGTGGGCGTTTTAATGGCGCAATGCTATTGCGTTCGCCTTGTACTAAACCATAGAGGTTTTTTTCACCAACTTTGGTTGTAAAATCATCCATCTCATTATTGAGGAAAAAGCCAGTGCCAGGGGCAATAACAACGGCACCAAAACGACCATTAATGGTGTAAGTGGTCGAAACTGCATTGCCGTCTTTATCCATCACCGAATAGTGTGTTGTTTCAGGACTTTCATGAGGAGCGATGCCGGGTTGTACATTTTCTGATGGCGTTGCTTTATTCGGTTTAATTTGTTGTCGAAGTTCGGTGGCATAAGCTTTACTTAATAACTTTTCTGTTGGATTTTTAATAAATTGAGGATCACCAAGAAACGTGTTTCTGTCCATATATGCATGGCGCATTGCTTCTGTCAGAGTATGAACATATTCAGCAGAGTTAAAGCCCATCGATTTAAGATCGTAACCTTCTAAAATATTCAACGTTTGACAAATAGTGACACCTCCTGAACTTGGAGGTGGTGCAGAAATAAACTCATAACCTCGATAAGTACAGGTGATAGGTTTGGTTTCTGTAATCGTGAAGTTAGCAAAATCTTCTTGAGTTAGCAGACCATTATGTTGTTTCGACGCTTCTTCAACTTTTTTAGGGATTTCACCTTGATAAAATGCATCAGCACCTTGGTTTGCAATCAATTCAAGTGTATTGGCTAAGTCAGTTTGAATTAGACGATCACCCGGCTGCCATGGCGTTCCATCTGGTTTTAAGAAAATTTTTGCCGATTCAGGATCTTGTTTAAAGCGCTCTGTTGTTGTTTCTAATACATCCGTATCAGCACGCGTTAAAATATAGCCTTCTCTTGCAAGCTTAATGGCAGGTGCCATAACATCTTGGCGAGATAGCGTACCGTATTTTTCTAACGCAGAATCAAGTCCTTTAACTGTACCTGGTATGCCTGACGCAAGATAACCGTATAAACTGGCGTCTTTAATTAAATTACCTTCTTTATCTAAATACATATTTTTAGAAGCCGCTGTAGGTGCTGTTTCCCTAAAATTGATAAAGGTATTTGTGCCATCAGCAAGGTGTATGGTCATAAAACCACCGCCACCAATGTTACCACAGCAGGCATTTACGACAGCTTGCGCATAACCAACAGCAACGGCTGCATCAATGGCATTCCCTCCTTTTTGTAAAATATCATTCCCTACTTGAGATGCTAAATGTTGAGAAGAGACAACCATACCATGTTGTGCTTCAACAGCAGGTTCATAGGCTGCATAAAGTGAATGTGAAAAAAGAGCAGTGAGTAACAGCAGGTGAGTTCTTTTTATAATAATCATTATTATCTCCATTAATAACAGTGAGTTATCTTGAATAAAGACAAATAAAATAGGAGTGGTATACGCTGTTATTAATATTAATTAACAATTGCGTAACAATAAGTATAGAGAGAGGTTATTGCTAAGGAGAATTTTTTTTGATGTGATGATCACAAAATTCTCTTTAAGCTGGAAAATAATAAGATTATGGATAATTAATAATAGTAATAAGGAGATAATCTAAGAATAGATAAATGTGGCGATACAATAAAAAAGCCTGTTTTCACAGGCTTTTAGAAAGATATTAGCTTACTGAAATATTACAGCTTGCCAGAGTTCGCTTTTAGGTATTTAGCAACGCCGTCTGGAGATGCGCCCATACCTTCTTGACCTTTTTCCCACTGAGCAGGGCAAACTTCGCCGTGTTCTTCGTGGAATTGCAGTGCGTCAACCATACGGATCATTTCATCGATATTACGACCTAATGGCAGATCGTTAACGACTTGATGGCGAACAACACCTTCTTTGTCGATCAGGAATGAACCACGTAATGCAACGCCCGCTTCTGGGTGTTCGATGCCGTAAGCTTTGATGATGTCGTGTTTGATATCAGCAACCATTGGATATTTAACTTCACCAATACCACCGTCATCAATAGGGGTTTTACGCCATGCGTTATGAACGAATTCTGAGTCCATAGAAACACCGATGATTTCGACACCGCGCTTTTTGAACTCTTCAAAACGGTGATCAAATGCAATCAGCTCTGAAGGGCAAACAAAAGTAAAATCCATTGGCCAGAAGAAAATAACGGCAGGTTTGCCTTTGATAAATGAATGCAGGTTGAAATCGTTAACAATTTCGCCATTACCTAAAACGGCTGCCGCTGTGAAATCAGGGGCTTTGCGAGTAACCAGAACCATAATGTACTCCTGTAAATTGAAAGAGTTTATATTCGTCATATTTCAAGTTGTAGCGTTGTTGACTGCGTTCATTCGCACTAGTCACATACTATTGTATGCTCCTAGCGACTCATTTACTTGTCGCCTAGCTACACCTCGAACTATTTAGAGTAAGAATCTCGTCATATTTCAAGTTGTAGCGTTGTTGACTGCGTTCATTCGCACTAGTCACATACTATTGTATGCTCCTAGCGAC
>NZ_JBEEWH010000002.1:57993-155503 GCF_040140305.1 Proteus sp. fly-1008 | reverse complement strand
TCATTTACTTGTCGCCTAGCTACACCTCGAACTATTTAGAGTAAGAATCTCGTCATATTTCAAGTTGTAGTGTTGTTGACTGCTTTCACTCGCACTAGTCACATACTTTTGCATGCGCCTAGCGACTCGTTCACTTGTCGCCTAGCTACACCTCGAACTATTTAGAATAAATTCAGAGTGCATACTCTGCTTTTAAATGATGCTTATAGCATAAATAATCAATCGCTATCGATAAAGTCAAACAGAACAATCTATTTGATAGATTATAGCTATTAACTTAATACAACAAAGTAGGATTATTTATGACTCCTTGTATAACCATTCATTCTAATCAACTTTGAAAATGAATACTATGCTTGTTAACAAATCGTTACGAATAATATGATAAATTGACTTAGCATCTCTTTGATATATCAAATGTAATCCTACAATGTGACAAAAAGATGAAATTCAATATAGCGGTTAAATGTATCAGTTATCCAGTTGATGATGCTGTGCTCTTTCTAGCAATTGTGGATAAAATTGCCAGAAAATCTCACTTAATTCATCATAATGGGTTTCAAGTGCAATATAAGAACCGGCTAGTGCACTTAACCGTGGTCTTCTTCTTGCCATTCCTTTCAATGTTTGAGCAATGTACGTTTTATCAGCGTAACGAATTAACCAAGATTGTGACCACAAATATTCGTTGAGTTCTTGAAATTTTTCAGGTGTTTGCCATAAATCTGGCTCAATAATGTTTCGTGTTTTAGTGACAAAATCAGTTAAAGACATGTCTGGTTCGAATTGAGACCAATTTAAGGAGAGAAAATGATCCCAAAAGACATCTAAGGTTATAGGAGCGACTCGACGATATTCAGCAGGAAATAACAGACGTGCTTGTTTAACTAACGGGTGAGTGTCAGTGAGCATATCGATGCGTCTATGCATACGAATGCCCTCAATAACAGCTTGGCTGTAATCAGAGCTAGGCGTGCCTTTGACGTAATCTGCCATCATATTACCTAATAGAGAGCTTTTTGCTCTAAAGGCCAGATGTAGGTGAGCGAGATAATTCATTGCATCATCATAGCGCTTTTTGAATAAAAAAGGGCTTCTTTGTTGCACTGATAAGCAGGCAGCACTAGACTAGTCCGCCTGTTTTTTATGAAAGTAGTCGTTTAATTATGCGTGTATCAGACTTTACATTTGAATTGCCAGAAGCCTTGATTGCTCACTACCCACAACCTCAACGCAGTGGTTGTCGTTTGCTCTCTTTAGACGGTGAGACTGGTGCTTTATCACACGGTATTTTTACCGATGTGTTAGATAAAATAAATGCCGGTGATCTGCTGGTTTTTAACAATACTCGCGTGATCCCTGCGCGTATTTATGGACGTAAAGCGTCTGGCGGTAAAATCGAAGTGCTAGTTGAGCGTATGCTCGATGAGCATCGTGTACTTGCCCATGTTAGAGCCTCTAAATCGCCGAAAGAAGGCGCTGCTCTTGTGTTAGGCGAGGATGAAAGTGTACAAGCAACTATGGTTGCGCGTCATGATACGCTTTTTGAAATTCGCTTTGATGATGAAAGAGATATTCTCACCATCCTAAATAGCATTGGGCATATGCCTTTACCTCCTTATATTGATCGTCCTGATGAAGAATCAGATAAAGAGCTTTATCAAACAGTTTATAACGAGCGTCCGGGTGCCGTTGCGGCTCCTACTGCGGGGTTACACTTTGATGAACCATTACTTCAAGCCTTAAAAGAAAAAGGGGTTGAGATGGCATTTGTGACACTGCATGTTGGCGCGGGAACTTTCCAACCTGTACGTGTTGATAATATTGAAGAACACACAATGCATTCTGAATACGCAGAAGTGCCACAAGACGTGGTTGATGCTGTATTAGCGTGTAAAGCACGCGGTAATCGCGTAATTGCTGTAGGTACAACTTCTGTTCGCTCATTAGAAAGTGCAGCAAAAGCAACAAACGATGCGTTAATTGCTCCTTTCTTTGATGATACTCAAATCTTTATTTATCCAGGTTACCAATACCAAGTTATTGATGCGTTGATAACTAATTTCCATTTACCAGAATCAACATTAATCATGCTGGTTTCTGCTTTTGCTGGGTATAAAAATACCATGAATGCTTATAAAGAAGCTGTTGAGCAAGAGTATCGTTTTTTCAGCTATGGTGATGCGATGTTTATTACGCATAATCCTTTAGCTATCAATGAAAAAGTCGGACAAGAATAAAGATTTATTATTCTTTTTAACGATTTTCTTCATTTTATGAAGTGTTATTTCAATTTTATGGCTTAATCCCTTCGACTAAGCATGGGTTTTTGTTGAAGTAACATATACAGCCGTCTAACAAATGATTAGAATGTGCTGTTTTTTATTACGCATTGGACTGTTTTTCTGATGCTTGGAGGATGAGTGAAATACGAACTAGATAAAACCGACGGTAATGCTCGTCGTGGTCGCCTTATTTTTGAACGTGGTATTGTTGAAACACCTGCATTTATGCCCGTGGGTACTTACGGTACTGTAAAAGGAATGACGCCTGAAGAAGTAAAAGCGACAGGCGCACAAATTCTTTTAGGTAATACCTTCCACTTATGGTTACGCCCAGGCCAAGAAATCATGAAATTACATGGTGATTTACATGATTTTATGCAATGGCAAGGCCCTATCTTAACGGATTCAGGTGGTTTCCAAGTCTTTAGTTTAGGCGCAATGCGTAAAATTAAAGAAGAAGGTGTTCACTTTCGTAACCCAATTAACGGCGAAAAGATTTTCTTAAGCCCAGAAAAATCAATGGAAATCCAATACGATTTGGGTTCTGACATTGTGATGATTTTTGATGAATGTACGCCTTACCCTTCAGATTGGGATTATGCAAAAAATTCAATGGAAATGTCATTACGTTGGGCCAAACGTAGTCGTGAACGCTTTGATGAACTCAATAACAAAAATTCATTATTCGGTATTATTCAAGGCGGTATTTACGAAGATTTACGTGATATCTCCGTAAAAGGGCTAGTCGAGATTGGATTTGACGGTTACGCTGTCGGCGGCCTTGCAGTCGGTGAACCTAAAGAAGATATGCATCGTATTTTAGAGCATGTTTGCCCTCAAATTCCTGCGAATAAACCGCGTTATTTAATGGGTGTTGGTAAACCAGAAGATTTAGTTGAAGGTGTGCGTCGCGGTATTGATATGTTTGACTGCGTTATGCCTACACGAAATGCACGAAATGGTCATCTGTTTGTCACTGATGGTGTGATTAAAATTCGTAATGCAAAACATCGTTCAGATACATCAACATTAGATGAACATTGTGACTGCTATACCTGTAAAAATTATAGTCGTGCCTATTTGCATCATCTTGATCGTTGTAACGAAATTTTAGGTGCAAGGCTGAACACTATCCACAATTTGCGTTATTATCAGCGTTTGATGGCTGAAATTCGTCAGTCTATTGAAGACTCGCGTTTTGAAGAGTTTGTACACGAATTCTACGAACGTATTGGAAAACCCGTACCACCGCTAAACGGCAGTGCGAGTAAATGTGATTAATGTATACGAGAAAGCCCAATTCTGTGTATGATATTGGGCTTATAACTTGAATATCGTCGATATCGACAACAATGAGGAAAAGTGAATGAGTTTTTTCATTTCTGATGCTGTTGCTTCTGCTGGACAAGCAGCACCTGAAGCTAGCTTTATGTCTATTTTACCGATGTTAGTGATCTTTATTCTGATTTTCTATTTTATGATCCTACGTCCACAGCAAAAACGTACTAAAGAACATCGTAAACTGATGGATTCTATCGGTAAAGGTGATGAAGTTTTAACAACGGGTGGTTTAATCGGTCGTGTTGTTAAGGTTTCAGATAACGGCTATATCGTTGTTGCTCTGAATGAAACAACTGAAGTAACTATCAAACGTGACTTTGTTGCCGCTGTATTACCTAAAGGCACAATGAAAGCTATTTAATTACATTTCCCCAAAGGGAAAAGGGAACTGCCGTGCTAAACCGTTATCCTTTGTGGAAGTACCTGATGTTGATAGCCGCTATCCTCATCGGTCTGCTTTACGCACTTCCTAACCTATATGGTGAGGATCCGGCTGTTCAAATCACTGGCGCGCGGGGAACCGCCGCCAATGAGCAAACACTGGATCAAGTTCGATCTTTATTAGATAAAGAAAACATTGAAGCGAAATCTATTGCACTTGAAAATGGTGCAATCTTGGCTCGTTTCGGTAACCCTGACATTCAATTACGCGCTCGTGAAGTGTTGTTGCCTGCATTAGGCGACCAGTTCATTGTTGCGCTTAACCTTGCACCGGCAACACCAAAGTGGCTAGAAGCCATTGGCGGTGAACCGATGAAACTAGGGTTAGACTTACGTGGTGGTGTTCACTTCCTAATGGAAGTTGATATGGAAACTGCGCTAGGTAAACTTCAAGAACAAAATGTTGAAAGTCTGCGTACATTATTACGTGACGAAGGCATTCCGTATTCTTCTATCCGTAAAACGGATAACTATGGTGTTGAAATCCGTTTTCGTAACTCGGATGATCGCTCAAAAGCTTCAGATTACCTGACTCGCCGTAACCAAGATCTCATTTTTAGAGACGGTGCTAATAACTCATTAAGAGCTATTTTTACTGATGAACGTTTACGTGATGCGCGTACTTATGCGGTACAGCAAAACATTACAATCTTACGTAATCGTGTTAACCAGTTAGGGGTTGCTGAGCCATTAGTTCAACGCCAAGGCGCTGACCGAATTGTTGTTGAATTACCGGGTATCCAAGATACCGCACGTGCTAAAGAAATTTTAGGTGCAACAGCAACATTAGAATTCCGTTTAGTGAATACCAGCGTTGATCCTTCTGCTTTAGAAACTGGCCGTATTCCAGGTGATTCAGAAGTGAAATACACCCGTGATGGCATGCCAACCATTCTTTATAAACGCGTTATTCTAACGGGTGACCACATTACTGACTCAACCTCTCAGGCTGATGAATATGGTCAACCTCAAGTGAATATTTCACTTGATAGCGCCGGTGGTTCTATCATGTCTAACTTTACGAAAGATAATGTCGGTAAGCCGATGGCTACTCTTTTCGTAGAGTATAAAGACAGCGGTAAACGTGATGAGAACGATCGCGCAGTATTGGTGAAAAGCGAAGAAGTTATCAACGTTGCGAACATTCAAAGTCGTTTAGGGAATAGCTTCCGTATTACAGGTATTTCGAATGCGAATGAAGCACGTCAGTTATCACTGTTATTACGTGCTGGTGCGTTGATTGCACCTATTCAAATCGTTGAAGAAAGAACAATTGGGCCAACTTTGGGTCTGCAAAATATTACCCAAGGTTTAGAGGCGTGTTTATGGGGTCTAATTGCATCTGTTGCCTTTATGATAATTTATTATCGTAAATTTGGTGTGATTGCGAGTACGGCATTAATGGCAAACTTGGTGTTAATCGTTGGGGTAATGTCACTATTACCGGGCGCAACACTCACCATGCCAGGTATTGCGGGTATCGTATTAACACTTGCTGTCGCCGTCGATGCCAACGTACTGATAAACGAACGTATCAAAGAAGAGTTACGTAATGGTCGATCAGTACAACAAGCAATCCATGAAGGTTATAAAGGCGCCTTCTCCAGTATTATTGATGCGAACTTAACCACACTGATCACAGCGGTGATCCTTTATGCAGTCGGTACCGGCTCAATTAAAGGCTTTGCTATCACCACCGCTATCGGGGTTGCAACCTCCATGTTTACCGCTATCGTCGGTACTCGTGCGATTGTAAACCTGCTGTATGGTGGTAAACGCGTTAAGAAACTGTCTATTTAAGGAGCACGTTGTGGCACAGGATTATACTGTTGAACAATTAAACCATGGTCGTAGAGTCATTGACTTTATGCGTTGGGACAACGTCGCCTTTAGTATTTCGTTTCTGCTTTTGGTAGCGTCAATTGCTATCATTTCCGTGAAAGGATTTAACTGGGGATTGGATTTTACAGGGGGAACGGTAATTGAGATCAATCTCAGTCAACCAGCTGACCTTGATAAAATGCGTGATAGCCTAGATGCAGCAGGCTTCAAAGATCCTCTGTTACAAAACTTTGGTAGCAGTCGCGATATTATGGTGCGTATGCCTCCTGTTGAAGGACAGGCAGGCCAAGAATTAGGTAAGAAAGTTATTGATGTTATCAATGCTAAAGTTGATAACGACGCAGAGGTAAAACGTATTGAATTTGTTGGGCCAAGTGTGGGTAGTGAATTGGCTCAAACAGGTGCAATGGCGTTATTATCAGCACTTATCTGTATTCTTATCTATGTTGGATTCCGTTTTGAATGGCGTTTGGCGTTAGGTGCGGTTATTGCACTTGCGCATGACGTGGTTATTACGCTGGGTGTGCTTTCACTGTTCCACATAGAGGTTGATTTAACCATTGTGGCATCATTGATGTCTGTTATCGGTTACTCACTGAACGATAGTATCGTTGTATCAGACCGTATTCGTGAGAATTTCCGTAAAATTCGTCGAGGGACTTCATATGAAATTATGAACGTTTCTCTGACACAGACATTAAGCCGTACCATTATGACATCAGCAACGACATTATTGGTTGTATTAATGCTGTATATCTTTGGTGGTTCAATGCTTCAAGGCTTCTCTTTAGTTATGTTAATCGGTGTTTCTATCGGTACTATTTCTTCTATTTATGTGGCTTCTGCATTAGCACTGAAAATGGGAATGAAACGTGAACACTTGATTGTACAAAAAGTGGAAAAAGAGGGTGCAGATCAGACAACACTCTTACCATAGTAGAGCGTTTTTCTGATAAAACATCGCAAACACCCTGCCAGTGTATACTGACAGGGTGTTTTTTGTTCACTGAACAGGTACACTGTTTATGAGTATTATCAAAAGTAGGAATAACTATGCATTGCCCATTTTGTGGAGCCGTAGATACCAAGGTAATTGATTCCAGACTTGTTGGTGATGGTTCACAAGTGCGCCGTCGTCGCCAATGTCTTGTTTGTCATGAACGTTTTACTACCTTTGAAGTAGCAGAGTTAGTGATGCCTCGTGTTGTGAAAAGTGACGAAATACGAGAGCCTTTTGATGAAGAAAAACTTCGTCGAGGCATGCTTAAAGCATTAGAAAAGCGTCCTGTTAGTTCGGATGATGTCGAAGCTGCGATTAGCCATATCAAATCACAATTAAGAGCAACTGGTGAAAGAGAAATACCTTCAAAAGAAATTGGCAATTTTGTAATGGAACAACTAAAGAAACTCGATAAAGTGGCTTATATTCGCTTTGCTTCTGTTTATCGTAGTTTTGAGGATATCCGTGATTTTGGTGAAGAAATCGCAAAATTACAGGATTAATACATTAATACCGTATTTTATTTAATGATTTGAAAAATAACGATAAATAATAAAATTAAACGTAATAATTATGACAAATAACAACAGCGACAACCAATACGAAAATGAAAGCCTGAACGATGAAGACTACATGCGTCGAGCTATTGAGCTTGCCGCACTAGGTCGCTTTACAACATCTCCTAATCCGAATGTAGGCTGTGTGATTGTTAAAGAAGGCGACATTGTTGGTGAAGGTTATCATCATCATGCTGGTGGCCCACATGCAGAAGTTAATGCGTTGAAAATGGCAGGTGATAAAGCAAAAGGGGCGACAGCTTATGTTACGCTTGAGCCTTGTAGCCATTTCGGTAAAACACCACCTTGCGCTGATGCTTTGATTAATGCAGGGGTAAAACGTGTTGTTGCTGCTATGCAAGATCCTAATCCTCAAGTCGCCGGACGAGGATTACACAAATTATTATCTGCGGGCATCGATGTTTCACATGGTGTATTAATGCAAGAAGCCGAGAAACTCAACGTTGGCTTTTTTAAACGTATGAGAACTGGCTTTCCATACATCCAACTAAAATTAGCAGCTTCTTTAGATGGTAAAACAGCATTAGCATCAGGCGAAAGCCAATGGATAACCTCTAAAGCATCCCGTCGAGACGTACAAAATTTCAGAGCCCAAGCAAGTGCTATTTTAACTACTAGTGAGACAGTATTAGCAGATGATCCCTCCATGAATGTGCGTTGGGATGAGCTTTCAGAAGAAATTAAAGCTATTTATCCTAAAGAAACACTACGCCAACCTATTCGTATTATCACTGATAGCCAAAATCGGGTTACTGAAAATCATAAAATCACACAAATTGAAGGCGAATGCTGGTTAGCACGCACGAAATCACAGTCAAGTGATTGGCAAGGTAATATTTCAGAAATCCTATTACCAACGAATGGTAAAAACAGTGGCGTAGATTTAGTGTTGCTAATGATGCAATTAGGGCGACGTAATATTAACAGTGTATGGGTTGAAAGTGGGGCACGTTTTGCAGGAGCCTTATTGGAAGCCGGACTTGTTGATGAACTTATTATTTATATCGCACCTAAAATTTTAGGGAATGATGCTCGAGGTTTATTTGCACTGTCTCCCCTTTCATCATTATCCGAAGCACCTGAATTTACAGTAGATTCTCTTCAACAGATTGGTTCTGATATCAGAGTTTGTTTAAAACCTCGTTATTAATAGACGCAAATAAGTGTGTCTACGGCGCTATTTGTAGTAAAATAGCGCCGTGTGTGTTATTTCCTGTCGTTACGACATCGTTATCAGCCAACTAAATGCCTTGATTTATCAAGGGTTTTTGGCTCCTTTGCTGTGTGATAATAAAACAGAGCGCAGTAAGGGAAAGAATATGATAAAATCCGCGCCCCGCGGATAGGAGAAAAAGGTAACCTATGAACGTAATCAAAGGTGTTGTCGCGGCGCCAAACGCACGCGTAGCAATTGCAATTGCCCGTTTTAATAATTTCATCAACGACAGCTTATTAGAAGGTGCTGTTGATGCATTAGAACGTATTGGACAAGTTTCCTCTGAAAATATTACCGTCGTTTGGGTTCCTGGTGCTTACGAGCTACCGTTAACAGTTAAAGCTTTAGCTGAAAGCGACAAATATGATGCAGTTATCGCGTTAGGTACTGTTATCCGTGGTGGAACCGCACATTTTGAATACGTTGCTGGCGAATGTAGCTCTGGTTTATCTCAAGTTGCAATGCAAAGTGAGATCCCTGTGACCTTTGGTGTTTTAACCACTGAAAATATTGAGCAGGCTATTGAACGCGCTGGAACCAAAGCGGGCAACAAAGGTGCTGAAGCTGCAATGACAGCACTTGAAATGATCAATGTACTTAAAGCCATAAAAGGCTAATCATCTGTTTTAACTAAAGGGGAATTTTGTGAAACCTGCTGCTCGTCGTCGTGCTCGTGAGTGTGCTGTTCAGGCTATCTACTCATGGCAATTATCCGGAAATGACATCGCGGATGTGGAATTGGAGTTTTTATCCGAGCAGGATACCCAAGGTGTAGATATTGCTTATTTTCGTGAGCTTTTAGTGGGTGTTGCCATTAATGCAGCACGTTTAGATAAGGCAATGGAGCCTTATTTATCCCGCCAACTTGAAGAGCTTGGTCAAGTTGAAAAAGCAATTTTACGTTTAGCAATGTTTGAACTAAGCTTCCGCGAAGATGTTCCTTACAAAGTTGCGATTAACGAAGCGATTGAACTTGCTAAGGTATTTGGTGCTGACGATAGCCATAAATTTGTTAATGGCGTGCTTGATAAAGCGGCACCAACAGTACGACGTAAAAAATAACGTTTTTCACGTTTCCTCTATGGTAAATAATTCAAGGCCGGTATTTCCGGCCTTTTGTTTAATAAAACGAGTTTAGTCGGCACAGCTAAATAGGAAATTGATAATGCCTTGTGGTGAATTCTCCCTTATCAAACAATATTTCACTTCACAGCCTGTAAAACGCAAAGATGTTAGTACAGGAATTGGGGATGACTGCGCAATATTGACAGTACCTGAAAAGCAGCAAGTTGCGATTAGTACCGATACTTTAGTTAGTGGCATTCATTTCCTTCCTTCTATCTCACCTGAAGATTTAGCCTATAAAGCGCTGGCTGTAAATATTAGTGATTTAGCTGCCGTGGGGGCTGATCCTTCATGGGCATCACTTGCTTTAACACTTCCTGAGACAAATTGTGATTGGCTTGAAGCTTTTAGCCGTTCTTTCTTTGCTTTAGCCGATTATTACGCCATTCAGTTAATTGGTGGTGATACAACGCGTGGCCCTTTAAGTTTAACAATCACAATCCAAGGACTGGTTCCTCAAGGAACGGCATTATTGCGTTCTGGTGCTAAAATTGGTGACTGGATTTATGTTACTGGCTTTTTAGGCGATAGTGCAGCGGGACTTGCTGTACTACAAAATAGATTACAGCCAACGAGAAAAGAGCACAGTGATTATTTTGTCGCTAGACATTTGCGCCCTCAACCACGTTTATTACAAGGTCAGGCATTACGTCATTTAGCAACTTCAGCAATTGATATTTCTGATGGACTTATTTCAGACTTGAATCATATTCTCACCGCAAGTGGTTGTGGTGCGCGCTTAAATTTAGATGCTCTACCGTACTCTGATGCAATGAAAGAAGCCGTCAGTCCAGAGCAGGCCGAAATTTGGGCGTTAAGTGGTGGTGAAGATTATGAATTATGTTTTACTGTACCTGAAATTAATCGAGGCGCACTTGAAATCGCGTTAGCACATACTGGTGCTGATTTTCATTGCATAGGGCAAATTATGCCGATTGCTGAAGGTATTCGTTATTTACGTGATGGTAAAGATGTCCACCCTAATCTGAAAGGGTTTGATCATTTTAGTGAGAGTAATGAATAATCTTACCTAAACAAAAAGGCGCTAATTAAGCGCCTTTTAAAATATCTGAATAACAATATTATCAATAATTTTAGTTTTTCTTCACAAATTCAGACTTCAATTTCATTGGCCCAAAACCATCAATTTTACAATCAATATTATGGTCGCCTTCTACTAAACGGATACCTTTTACTTTAGTACCGATTTTTAGCATGGTTGAGCTACCTTTGACTTTCAGATCTTTAATCACGGTCACTGAATCGCCATCAGCTAATAAATTTCCGTTAGCATCTTTAACTACTAACTCATCGTTATCAACGACAGGTTCAGCATCGTTCCATTCGTGTGCACATTCAGGGCAAACATACATTGCACCATCTTCATAGGTGTATTCTGAATTGCACTTAGGACAAGAAGGTAATGACATAATAATACTCTCAAATTTTATCAAAATGGGAAGTGATTAATCGTCAAAATGAGGATAACACTTGCCCCATAAATTAAAGGACACATTATCGTTTAAGCATGAAAATTTTAAAGTAATGCCCTAAATGATCCGGCATCAGATAATGCGAAAGGGCGATAGTATAATAGATTTGATGAAAATTTGCATCTTTCACAGGTTATGGCTTGAAAGTCAGAAAAAGTAGAACAAATATAGAGAGTTAAATGGAAAATAAAGATAAATAAAGGTGGTTTTAAATATCTCCTAATTTAATGATATTAAAGTTATAATTTTATAAATATAACTAAAAATAAATGCCCCCATCTTAAAAGAGAGCATCATCAATAATAGTGTTAATCTTCTTATTATTGTTTTACAAAATGACTCACTGAGCTACGCTCTATAAGTTTGGGTGTAAGCACCAGAACATTGTCATCAGCATCGATATTTTCCATACGATGTAATAATTGGCTGACAGCAAGTTTACCCAATTCATCTTTAGGTTGGTGAATGGTAGAAAGAGGAGGGATCATATAAGAGGCCAGGTCGATATCGTCATAACCCATGACTGAAATATCATCAGGTACACGCAAACCTTTTTGATAAATAGCTTGATAAGCACCAACAGCCATTGCGTCATTACAGGTGAAAACTGCTTGTGGTAAGACAGAATGTGAGAGTAATTCTTGCATTGCGCTAAACCCACCCGCAAATTCAAAATCACTGGTTAACACAAACTCCTCTCGAATAGTGAGTCCTGCTTTTTGCATCGCATTGTAATAGCCTTGCAAACGATGTTTAGCTGGGAGTTTATCTTGTGGGCCTGCAATACAGGCAATTTCAGTAAAGCCTTTTTCAATCAGATAATTGGTGGCGATTTCTCCCCCAAGCAGGGAGTTATCTTGAATAATATCTCCACCGTATTCGAATGGAGACCAATCCATCATGACCATAGGTAAACGAGGATAACGATTGAGTACTTCATGAGAGGGCGCTCTGGCTTCTGTTGACATCAATAATAAACCATCAACACGTTTTTGTAGCAACGTTTCAAGGCTACTATCCATGCGCTCGTAATCCCCTT
Organism: Proteus sp. fly-1008; assembly: GCF_040140305.1. Taxonomy (NCBI): domain Bacteria; kingdom Pseudomonadati; phylum Pseudomonadota; class Gammaproteobacteria; order Enterobacterales; family Morganellaceae; genus Proteus; species Proteus sp. fly-1008. The sequence goes on along the minus strand of NZ_JBEEWH010000002.1, from coordinate 143,143 downwards.
CGGTATTACATAAAATTAGGCTATAGCCTTTTTCGTAGCAACTGCGTTCAACACCACGCACAACTTCTGCATAGAAAGGGTTGCTACTAGCTGTCACTAACATACCAATAGTGTGAGTACAGTTCATTTTTAAACTGCGTGCTAAAGCTGAAGGCGCGTAATTTAAGGTTTCGATAGCATCGTTAACCTTTTTACGAATGCCTTCACTGACATAACGATTGTTATTGATAACGTGAGAGACTGTTGATGTTGAAACGCCCGCTAAACGGGCGACATCTTTCATTGTTGCCAAAGTACTATGCTCGCTCTGCTAAAAATGATTCGATTTCATGACGCCAAGGAACTGAAGATTGCGCACCATGACGTGTAACTGCAATGGCAGCTGCTGCGTGGGCAAAACGAATAGCCTCAACAGAAGGTTTGCCTTCTAATATTGCTGTGACAAATGCACCGTTAAATGTATCACCTGCGGCAATGGTATCAACAGCTTCGACACGAAATCCAGGAATTATCATGCCTTTTCCTTGTTCACTAAACCAGACGCCACGGCTACCCAATGTAATCAGTACTTGTTTGATACCTTTGTGATGTAAAATATCGGCGGCTTTAGCCGCACCTGCTTCATCATGCACAGAAATACCTGTTAATATTTCGGCTTCTGTCTCATTTGGGGTGATAACATCAATAAAACTCAGAAATTCATCAGATAAAGGTTGAGCTGGAGCAGGGTTTAAAATAACTTTTGTATGATGTGATTTTGCCAGTTTAGCTGCTTCAAATACGGTATCTAACGGTGATTCTAACTGCATTAATAAGGCATCGGCGTGTTCAATAACATGATGATATTGCTCAAGATGTCTAGGGGTTAGTGCGCCATTAGCACCTGCAATGATGCTAATTACATTTTCGCCTTGCTCATTAACAAGGATCATTGCAACACCAGTTGGTGTTTGCGGAATAATACTAATTGCATCGATATGGATATTATCTGTTTTAAGTTGTGAAATTATCTCACTACCAATCGCATCATCACCAACACAAGCAATAAAGGTAATATCAGCACCACTACGACCACAAGCAACCGCTTGATTTGCACCTTTACCACCAAAGGCTATTTTGTATTGATGACCAATAATGGTTTCACCGGGTTTTGGAAATTGTGAAATATTCATAATGTGGTCAACATTAATGCTACCTAGAACAGCAAGGCGAGGTGTTGTCATAGCCTTTTATCCTTGTGAAAACATGTTTTAATGATCAAAGCCACCACGGAGCAATATCACTCCGTGGCATTTGTTGTTATTTTTTAATAACTAACTCAAGTTCGACTGGAATTGTTGCATCCACTTTTTCGCCTTTGAGAATTTTATCAGCGGTTTGAATGCCGATGATACCAATTTGATCCGGGCGTTGAGCGATGGTTGCACCTAACATGCCACGGTTTACCGCTTTGATACCATCGTCAGTGCCATCGAAACCAATCACTAATACATCGGTACGACCCGCAGTTTGCAATGCACGTAATGCACCTAATGCCATTTCATCATTTTGTGCGAAAACAGCTTGCACCGCAGGGTAAGCAGTTAATAGGTTTTGCATCACGTTAAGACCTTTAGTACGGTCGAAATCAGCGGGTTGGCTTGCAAGTACATTTAATTTATGGGCATCAACAGCTTGTTTAAATCCTTCACCACGTTCACGAGATGCAGAAGTTCCGGTGATCCCTTCTAGTTGAATGACTTTGGCATCATTAGCTACTTTTTCGGCAATATAATCACCCGCCATTTTGCCACCAAGGCGATTATCAGAAGCAACATGGCTGACAACATCACCTTTGTTTGCAACACGGTCTAACGTGATAACTGGGATCTTAGCTTTATTCGCTAAAATAACTGCATTACCTACAGCATCTGAGTCTGTTGGGTTAATGAGCATTAAGCGTGTGCCTTTTACGGTTAAATCTTGCACGTTAGCAAGCTCTTTAGCTGGGTTATCCATCGAGTCAAGTACAACTAAATCGTAACCTAAACGATTTGCTTCTTTCTGTGCACTGTCTTTCATGGTAACAAAGAATGGATTATTGAGTGTAGAGATAACAAGGGCGATAGATTCTTTTGCAAACGCGTTAGCACTGAGCGTGGCACTTAACGCAACAACAGAAAGAAGTGTCGCCATTTTTTTGAGTTTCATAATATAAGTTCCTGTCGGGGTTCGGATTAAGAGAATAGAGAATTATTTTTTGTTATCTACCAAAACAGCAAGTAAGATGACCACCGCTTTTACTATCATTTGATAGTTTGATGATATTCCTAATAAATTTAGTGCGTTATTTAAGAAGCCTAGAATAAGTGCACCAATTAATGTACCGATAATTCGTCCTTTACCACCTGCAAGGCTGGTACCACCCAGAACAACCGCAGCAATGGCATCTAACTCATAACCATTACCTGCCATCGGTTGTGCTGATGAAAGGCGAGCAACTTCAATTACGCTAGCAAGGGCAGCTAATAAACCACAAAGTGCATAAACAATAATTTTTATTTTATCGACGCTAATACCGGATAGACGTGTTGCCGACTCATTTCCCCCAAGCGCATAAATATAACGACCTAAACGGGTATGATGTAATAAATACCATGCACTCAAAAAGACAATCATCATGAGCCAGATTGGAGTTGGAATACCAAATGGACGACCAATACCAAACCAGCTAAAGAGATCAGCATTATCGCTAAATCCAGTATTAATTGGACTGCCGTCGGTATAAACACGGGTAACACCGCGCAGTAATAACATCATGACTAACGTAGCAATAAAGGCTTGAACTTTACCTTTTGCTACGATAATGCCTGTTACACCACCAATAGCTGCACCAAGTGCTAATGCACCGACAACCGCAACAAGGGCATTAACATCAGCGCCAACCATAGATGCTGCGACAGCGCCAGTTAACGCAAGTAATGAACCCACGGATAAGTCGATACCAGAGGTTAAAATAACAAGGGTCATGCCAACCGCCATTATGGCGTTAACGGATGTTTGTTGGAGAATGTTGAAGATATTATTTAAGGTAAAGAAATTAGGGCTGAGTGTGGAAACGACAACAATCAGAAGTAGTAATGCTATCAGTGATTTTTGCTCTAATAGCCATGCTTTTGAGAACCAACGTTTTGACGCTGGAATTGAATTTGTGCTCATATCAAACTCCTACCTTAGCGTCATATTGTTTACCAACAGCGGCCGCCATTAGCATTTCTTGTGTGACATTGTGAGCTGAAAACTCACCGCTAATACGCCCTTCATGCATCACCAAAATACGGTCACTCATTCCCATTACCTCAGGCATTTCAGAAGAAATTAAGATGATGCTTAATCCTTCTTGTTTAAATTTATTAATTAGTTGATAAATTTCTTTTTTAGCACCAACGTCTACACCACGAGTGGGTTCATCAAGAATAAGCACTTTGGGGCGAGTCATCAGGCCTCTTGCGATAGCCACTTTTTGTTGATTTCCCCCGGATAAAAAACCAATTGTTTGATCCATTGAGGGGGTTTTTATATTGAACAATTTAATAAAATCACCGACAGTAAGTTGCTCTTCTTTATGATTGAGCACTCCCATGCCACGACTAAAATAACGAAGTGCGGTCAGTGACATATTTTCTTTTACTGACATACCTAGCACTAAGCCATCTCGTTTTCTGTCTTCAGAGATATAAACAATGCCTTGTTCCAATCCTTCAACCGGCTTTTTGATTTGGCAGAGTTTCCCATCGAGCTCTACGGTGCCATTGGTTTTGGGTAATGCGCCGTAGATAATTTTCATTAATTCTGTACGACCAGCCCCCATTAAACCTGAGATACCGAGAATTTCACTTTCATGTAATGAGAAACTGACATCGTGAACATCTTCACCACTAAGGTTAATGACATTGAGTTTGGTTTTGCCTTGGGGAATGTTGATACGAGGATATTGGTCTTCTAACTTACGGCCAACCATCATTTCAATAAGCGTATCTTCTTGTAATGCGCTAACGGGTTTTTCACCAATAAACTGACCATCTCGCAGTACAGTGACATCATCACAAATCTCAAAGATCTCTTTTAAACGATGTGAGATATAAACAATGCCACAACCTTGGTCTCTTAGTTCACGAATAACACTAAACAGGGATTCAGTTTCTGTATCGGTTAATGCATCTGTAGGTTCGTCCATAATAATGACTTTAGAACCAAAACTGAGAACTTTGGCGATTTCTACCATTTGCTGATCACCAATCGATAATTCAGCTACTAAACGGTGACTGCTATAAGCGAGGTTTAATCGAGCTAATAACTTATCAGCCTCAGCATACATTTTCTTCCAGTCGATAGCCCCAAAAGCACGTGTGAACTCACGGCCTAAGAAGATATTTTCTGCAATGGTTAATTCTGGGATAAGGTTAAGCTCTTGGTGAATAATGCCTATTCCTGCTTCTTGTGATGATTTAGGACCATTGAAGGAGCAATGCTCACCTTGATAAATAACTTCGCCTGCATCTTTTTTATAAATACCAGTAAGCACTTTCATCAGTGTTGATTTACCCGCACCATTTTCACCCACCAAGGCCATCACTCGACCGGGATAAATTCGCAAAGTAGCACCTGATAGTGCTTTTACACCAGGGAATGACTTATCAATATCTTTAAGCTCAAGTAAAGGTTTCATATTGTCCTCAGAAAGTCACACCAGAAAACAACACAATATTGGCATAAGGTGTACATTCACCTGTTCTAATAACAGCTTTATTTTCAGTAAGTTGTCTTTTGAATGTTTCATGTGAAACATACGTTATTTGAATGGGTTTCTTCTGTTCTTGCTCTAATAAATTAAGATAAGAGACTATCTCTTTAAAAAGGATGGGGTTAATGGTCTTAATTTCTTCCGCCAGCATGACTGCTTCAACTTGCATCTCATGAGTGATTGTTTGCAATACTGACATAAAGTCAGGAATACCCTGTGTTAGAGCAAGATCAATACGTTCAACAGAAGAGGGAATGGGTAATCCGGCATCTGCAATGGTGATTTTGTCAGTGTGTCCTAAACGTGAAATTACGCTAGAAATAGGACTATTTAGTAATACGCCTTTTTTCATATTTCCTCCTCAGCGAAACGTTTCGCTGTTTATATAGTAGAAAAGAAAAAGGGGAAAACAAGTCTGATTTATTCAGATTGTGAGCGCGATCGAAACGTTTCGTTGGGAAACAAAAAGAAAGAAAAATCTAACTAACTGAATAAATTAGCGCTGAATGGATTCAATAGGAAAATGCTTTATTTGCAATGATTTTCATAAAATATGAGTTATAGGTTACATCTTATATAGAGGAGTTTGAGTAATAATAGTACTAGATTTAATTTTTTATTAAGCTTTTCTTATGTAAATAGGCTGTATGGGATAGATAGAGCAAATTGTAATTCAAAAATGAACAGAAGAATTAGTAATCAAAGAGTTAATAGTCGTTTTGGTAAGTTATGGGCATAGAAAAATGCCCGTTTAATACGGGCATTTTAGACGTTATTTAGCTTGATAATCCGTAATAGATTTTTCAATACCAACAGCATCAAGTCCTAAGTCCGCTCGGATCTCTTCTTGTCCACCTTGTGGTACAAACAAATCAGGAATACCGAGGTTTAAGACAGGCACTAAGCAACGCTCTTGCATGAGTAATTCATTAACTCCACTGCCAGCACCACCCATAATGGCATTCTCTTCTAGTGTCACCAACATATCATGTTGCTCAGCAAGAGAAAGGATAAGTGATTTATCAAGAGGTTTGATAAATCGCATATCAGCCACAGTGGCATCCAACTTTTCAGCGACTTCTAATGCTTCAGGTAGTAATGTACCAAAGTTTAGGATCGCAATACCTTTGCCTTGGCGACGAATAATACCTTTACCCATAGGGAGTGGGTTAAGTGGTTGCAATTGCGCACCAATACTGGAGCCTCTTGGATAACGTACGGCAACAGGACCATCTTGATAGTGATAACCGGTATGAAGCATTTGACGACATTCGTTTTCGTCGCTTGGTGCCATAATAACCATATTAGGAATACAACGTAAGAATGAGAGATCAAAAGCACCTTGGTGAGTTTGACCATCTGCTCCTACAATACCACCACGATCAATGGCAAATAAAACAGGCAGTTTCTGAATCGCAATATCGTGGATCACTTGGTCGTAAGCACGTTGTAAGAACGTCGAGTAAATAGCAACAATCGGCTTATAACCACCAATTGCTAAACCTGCTGCAAAAGTAACGGCATGTTGTTCCGCGATCGCCACATCAAAGTATTGTGATGGGTACTCTTTTGAGAAACGCACCATACCAGAACCTTCACGCATTGCAGGGGTAATTGCCATCAGTTTTGGATCGGTTGAGGCTTCTTCACATAACCAGTCACCAAAAATTTTGGAAAACGTAGGTCGTGCATTAGGGCTTTTAGGTAATGTCCCTGTTTGTGGATCAAATTTTGGTACAGCGTGCCAGCTAATAGGATCTCGCTCAGCAGGAGCATAGCCACGACCTTTTTTGGTCATAATATGCAGAAGTTGAGGGCCTTTTAGATCACGCATATTAGCGAGGGTTTGTACTAATGCAATAACATCATGACCATCAACAGGACCAATATAGTTAAATCCTAACTCTTCAAACATGGTGCCAGGAACGACCATGCCTTTGATATGTTCTTCTGTCTTTTTCAGTAATTCTTTAATTGGTGGAATACCAGAAAAGACCTTTTTCCCACCTTCACGCAAGGTGGTGTACAGTTTGCCAGATAACAATTGTGCAAGGTGATTATTCAGCGCACCAACGTTTTCTGAAATCGACATCTCGTTATCATTAAGAACAACGAGCATATCAGGTTCAATATCACCCGCGTGGTTCATCGCTTCAAAAGCCATGCCCGCAGTAATTGCTCCATCACCAATGACACAAACTGTTTTTCTATTCAGTTTTTCTTGTTCGGCGGCAACAGCCATACCTAAACCTGCACTGATAGAGGTTGAAGAGTGACCGACACAAAGTTTGTCGTATTCGCTCTCTTCTCGCCAAGGGAAGGGATGTAGTCCATTTTTTTGGCGAATTGTATCAATACGGTCACGGCGACCAGTTAAGATTTTATGGGGATATGCCTGATGACCTACATCCCAAATGAGGTTATCAAAAGGGGTTTTATAGACATAATGAAGAGCAACCGTTAACTCAATAGCACCTAAACCTGAGGCGAAGTGACCACTTGAGCGGCTGACACTGTTAAGAAGAAATAGCCTTAGCTCATCACAGAGTTTAGGTAAACTCTCTTTTGGTAATAGGCGTAAATCTTCTGGTGTTTCAACCAACGCCAATGTGGGATATTTTTCGATATCAATGCTCATGTGATGCCTATTAATTAATCACTTGTAATAGGGAAAGAACAGGTAAGCTGCTCTCTTTATTTTTTATTAGTTTTTCCGTTCGACGATAAAACTCGCTAATTGTTTAAGCGTGGTTGTATCGTACTCGTATTGCTCAAGAAACGCTAAGGCATCCAGTGCTTCGTTATACAATTCCTGTGCTTTCTTTTGAGCTCGTTCTAAACCAAGGAGGGCTGGGTACGTACTTTTTCCTGACTCTTGGTCGCTACCTTGTCGTTTTCCAGTTTCTTCTGTACTTCCGATGACATCTAAAATGTCATCTTGCACTTGGAATGCAAGGCCGATGGAGTGAGCATATTTATCTAATGCAGGTAATACATCATGGCCTTTAGAACCTGCACTATATGCACCTAAACGTACAGCCGCACGAATTAATGCACCTGTTTTGTGTAAATGGATTTTTTCAAGAGATGCAAGATCAATTGATTTATCTTCGGCCTCAAGATCAAGTGCTTGACCACCACACATACCTGCAAGACCACTCGCTGTGGCTAATTCAGCAATCATTGCAACGCGATCAGCCATTGAGACATCGGGCATTGGGTTTTTTGCTAAGATCTCAAAAGCCAGAGTTTGTAGTGCATCACCCGCTAAAATAGCGTTAGCTTCACCGAATTCGATATGACATGTTGGTTTACCTCGACGCAGATCATCATCATCCATCGCAGGTAAATCGTCATGAATAAGGGAATAAGCGTGAATACATTCCACAGCAGCTGCCGGAGCATCAAGGTTTAGCGCAGGAACTTTAAACATCTCGCCAACAGCATAAACAAGGAAAGGACGTAAGCGCTTCCCACCTAAAAGAGCGCCATAATGCATGGCTTTACCTAGAGGCATGTCAGTAAATGGTAAAGCTAAGAGCGCTTGATTTAGCGCATCATCGACACGCTGGTGGGCGGAATCTAATTTATGACGGAACGCATCCGTACTTGAAGTTGCGTTACTCAATTATTCTGCCTCTTGGATAAAATCATCAGGAGTTGCATTGTCGTCTTCTTTTAGAAGAATACGAACACGCTGTTCAGCGTCTTGTAATGTTTTTTGTCCAACACGGGCTAGTCGAACGCCATGTTCAAACTCATTAAGCGCTTCTTCTAAAGGGAGTTCACCGGATTCTAAGCGGTTTACGATTTGCTCAAGTTCTTGCATGGATGCTTCAAAACTTGGTGCTTTTGCGATGTCTTCGTTAATTGATGTCGTTTTCTTAGCCATAATATTTTTGATAATAAAGCATGTTAGCGCTGAATAATAGCGATCATCTTACTACAAGTAAGATGAAAATTTCTTATTCAGTCGATGATTTTTGCGGGTGAGCCCTAAATATTGGTGATATACTTTGTGACTTTTATAAACTCCAGTCAATTTACATCACTGTAGTTTATGTTTCTACTTAATAACCTATGACCATTGACTATGAAGTTTATTATTAAATTATTCCCCGAAATTACGATCAAAAGCCAATCTGTTCGTATACGTTTTATCAAAATCCTCACTAGCAATATCCGTAATGTATTAAATACAATCGGCGATGAAATCACAGTTGTCCGTAATTGGGATAACATTGTGGTTGTGAGTAAAGATGAAAGTAAAAGTGAAGCAGTATGTGATGCATTAACACGTATTCCTGGTATTCATCACTTTTTACAAGTCGAAGAACATCCTTATACCGATTTACATAATATTTTTGAGCAAACTTTTGCAGCATTTAAGCATTTAGTTGAAAACAAAACATTCTGTGTTCGTGCAAAACGTCGTGGTAAACACAGTTTTACTTCTAATGAAGTTGAGCGTTATGTGGGTGGTGGTTTTAACCAACACGTTGAAAGCGCAAAAGTGAAGTTAACTCGTCCTGATGTCACCATTAATTTAGAAATTGAAGACGATAAACTTATTTTAGTTAATGCACGCTATGAAGGTATTGGTGGTTTTCCAATTGGTACGCAAGAAGATGTCTTATCGCTGATTTCTGGTGGCTATGACTCAGGTGTATCAAGCTATATGCTAATGCGTCGTGGTAGCCGAGTTCACTATTGTTTCTTTAACTTAGGTGGCTCTGCACACGAAATTGGCGTTAAACAAGTTGCGCATTATTTATGGAATCGCTTTGGTCGTTCTCATAAAGTGCATTTCGTTGCGGTTGACTTTGAGCCTGTTGTCGCAGAAATCTTAGAAAAGGTCGATGATGGGCAAATGGGCGTTGTGCTAAAACGTATGATGGTGCGAGCAGCATCAAGAGTGGCAGAGCGTTATGGTGTTCAAGCAATTGTAACGGGTGAAGCCTTAGGCCAAGTTTCTAGTCAAACTTTAACTAATTTGCGTTTAATTGATAATGCGACAGATACGTTAATCTTACGTCCTCTTATCACTCATGATAAAGAAAACATTATCAATATTGCACGTCAAATTGGCACAGAAGATTTTGCTCGCACAATGCCAGAATTCTGTGGGGTAATTTCAAAAAGCCCAACAGTGAAAGCTGTTAAAGCGAAAATTGAAGCAGAAGAAGAGAAGTTTGATTTTTCTATTCTTGATAGCGTTGTTGAAAATGCTAAGAATATGGATATTCGTCGTATTGCCGAAGAAACTGTACAACAAGTCATAGAAGTTGAAATGGTCTCCGAATTCGCTGCAAATGACGTTATTCTTGATATTCGCTCCCCCGAAGAGCAAGAAACATCACCATTAAAAATGGATGGCATTGATGTTAAAGAGTTACCATTCTATAAACTCAGTACGCAGTTTGGTGATTTAGATAAAGCAAAAACCTATTTATTGTATTGTGATCGCGGAATGATGAGTCGCTTACAAGCACTTTATTTACGTGAGCAAGGTTTTGAAAACGTTAAAGTGTATCGTAAAAAATAATACGCTAACGATTTGATCTTGCGAATAAAAAAAGCCACTGAAAAGTGGCTTTTTTTTAATTATACAACTTTTATGTTGGGGAATGTCGCTGCCATTCTCCAGATGATTACTTCGCTCTTATTGCTTGGCCATCATCATGGTGATTGTGCGAGCCCATATTTTTTACAAAATGCTTATCCCCAAAGCCTGTAAATTCATCTTGGTAATTATAAATACCAGGTGGCAATACGAGTTGCTTGGCGACATCAGCTGCAGCTTCTTTACCTTTTAAGCGTTCGATAATTTTTAGTGCAAAATCGATAGAGGTTGCAGGCGCTTGGCTAGTAATTAAATTAACTCTTTCATCATAATAGACACGATAATCCACCCACTTTTTGGGTGATATTTTATCTTTTAATGCAGGGAAGCCCGTCATATTCCCAATAGGGAAAATATTATGAGTTTCAAGAATTATTGCAGGGGCAGCACAAATCGCGGCCACAAGTTTATTTTCACTGTGCATGCGACGTACTTTTTCGACCACTAGAGGACTATCTCTTAATGTTTCAGTACCTTGTAATCCACCGGGGAGAATAATAACGTCATAGTGATGATCAACAACACGAACTAGAGGCGCATCAGCGACCAGTTTAATACCTCGAGAACAAGTGATAACAAGATCATCAACATCATCTTCTGCGCTAGCAAGTACAACATGAATACCGGCTCTGACTAATAAGTCTGCCGTGGTCACGATTTCGGTTTCTTCACTTCCATTAGCTAGGCAGATGATCGCTGATATGGTCATAATTGCCTTCCTGTTGTTTAATAAATTGAAAAAGATGGTTATTTTCCGGTAAGACAAGGCCTTGCGCTGACGCCCGACGTAATAAATAACCGGTAATATAGTCAATCTCTGTATGGCGTTGATATTTCACATCTTGATACATAGATGAATAATTATTTGCTGTTTGTTCTATGGTATCAATAATGTAGCCATGCAGATGTGTTTTAGAAGTAGGGATAACACCTTCGCGCTCCATCACTTGATAAACTTCATCACAAATTTTGTGAATATGCTCAGGGTAGCGCAATAAATCTCCATTACGGCACTGATAATAAACAGTTAATGGATTAATCACGCAATTAACCGCAAGTTTGAGCCAACTGATGGTGTGGATATCATTGTGCCAAGCGACATCAGGTAATGCATGATGCAGTATTTCTGCTAAATGACTGTATTGTTGGGCTGCACTATTTAATGGGCCAATGTGTGTTATACCTGTAGCTGTGTGGATAACATGCTGGCCTTGTTGATAAGCTCCATGAGTAATAATGCCTTGCAAAATTGGTCTAGTGGTAGAGTGTTGTGTTGCTGTTAATTCATCAGCAGTTCCCATGCCATTATGAATTAATAAGATAGGACATTGTGCAGATAAATAAGGTAGAAGCGCATTTACAGCATCTGAGACTTGCCACGATTTTAAGCAAACAATAAGTAATTCACTTTGTTTTAACCATTCAAGCTGATTCGCGATAATGCGCTGATAAAAAGGCTCACCATTAATATTATCGACGCTCACATCTAAAAAAGGTTGTGGCACTCTTAGCCAGCCTTGTACTTCGTGAGTTTGAAGTGTTAATGCGGCGATCCAAAGTTTACCTATTGAACCACATCCTAAAACGGTAATTTTCATTGTGCCTCTTCTTTTGAAAATCGTAATAGAGTAAGGCGGTGGCCTGCTGTCACTAGACTATCTTTCTGAAATTATAACATTGATTGTGCTTCTCTGTTTAAAGTATGTTTGCTCTTTACTATCAGTATGAAATTGAGTGATAAAGTCGTTATTGAATGTGCAATACTTTTTTGCAATCTTAAAAGAAGCTATTATTTGGGTTGTATTTATTTATTGAGGAAGAAAGAATGCCATCTTTTGATATCGTATCTGAAGTTGACTTACATGAAGTGCGTAATGCGGTAGAAAACGCACAACGTGAACTGACTACTCGTTGGGATTTTCGTAATGTCGAAGCCAGTTTTGAATTAAACGAAAAAGCAGAGTCAGTGAAAACAACCAGCGTATCTGAATTTCAGGTTCAGCAATTATTAGATATTCTGCGTGAGAAAATGGCAAAAAGAGGGATCGATGGTGCAGTATTAAATATCCCTGAAGAAATGACTCACAGCGGAAAAATGTACAGTGTAGAAGCAACCTTAAAACAAGGTATTGATACTGCATTAGCGAAGAAAATTGTTAAGCTGATCAAAGACAGTAAATTAAAAGTACAAGCTCAAATCCAAGGCGAACAAGTTCGAGTAACCGGTAAATCTCGTGATGATTTACAAGCTGTAATGAAATTAGTTCGAGAAGGTGAGCTAGGACAGCCATTCCAATTTAATAATTTCCGTGACTAATAATTTATTCATTAAGTTATAAAAAATGCGCTGAATAAACAGCGCATTTTTGTTTTCATTCGACAAACTGATTGTGGGTTAAACCGAAGGGATTAAAGACTCTAATGTTGCTCTCGGTGTTTGTTTAGTGTCCACTTTTATATAGGCGCTTTGCTCATCAGCAATAATCACAACTTCATTAACACCTGGTTGTTGTTTAAATATTTGTTGTAGTTTTTGTTGCTGACCTAAAGATAGATTAGACGGTAATTCAACCCGTAAACTACTAACATAAGCGGGTTGACGTAAGGTTAAACTAATCAAAAACCAAATAATGCCAATCACTAAACAACCTAGAAATACGATTTGTGCATCATAATGCTGATAAAGCCATCCACCTAAAATACCGCCCAATGCCACTCCTAAAAATTGGCTGGTGGAATAAATTCCCATAGCTGTACCTTTATAACCTGCTGGCGCTTCTTTACTGATTAATGAAGGAAGAAGGGCTTCCATAATATTAAAGCCAATAAAGAAGACCTGAATACCCGCAATAATTAACCACAAGCTAGAGCCTGAAATAATAAGAATTGCCTGAGCCATAATCAGTAAGAAAATACAGAATAAGAACACTTGTTTCATTTTTCGTTTCTTTTCTGCATAGATAATAAAAGGTAATACTGTAATAAAGGCGATAAGCATAGTGACAAGATAAACAATCCAATGTTTCTCTTTTGCTAAGCCAGCTTCACTCATGACAAGAGGAAGCGCAACAAAGGCTGCCATTAATAAAGTATGTAGAGAAAAAATACCGGTATTAAGCTTAAGAAGTTGTGCATCAAATAAGACTTTTTTGACACTGCCACGGACAAAACCAGATTCTCGATTAAGAATATGATGTTCACTGTTCGGTACAGTAAAAAGCGTAATAATAATGCCACTAAAGGCGAGTAGGGCAATGCCCCAAAAAAGACCTTGTAAGCCGAAAATATGCGCTAAAATAGGGCCTAAAACTAAGGCTAAAGCGAACGTTATCCCAAAGCTAATACCAATAAAGGCCATTGCTTTTGTTCTATTTTGTTCCCGCGTTAAATCAGACAATAAAGCCATTACCGCTGCTGAGATAGCTCCAGCCCCTTGCAATGCTCGCCCAATAATAATGCCGTAAATATTGTCACTAAGTGCGGCAATCAAACTACCAATAATAAAAATAATTAAGCCGAAAACAATTATCGGTTTTCGGCCGAATTTATCAGAGAAAATACCAAAAGGGATTTGGAATACCGCTTGTGTTAATCCATAAATACCGATGGCTAATCCGATGAGTGATTCTGTTGCGTGTTGTAGTTGAAGCCCATAGGTGGTTAAAACTGGGAGTACCATAAACATGCCAAGCATGCGAAGAGAAAAAACAGTGCCTAGTCCCCATGTTGCTTTGCGCTCTAATGGGGTCATTTTATTATCATTCATGGATTACCTCGTATTACTGATACCCCATTGTAATGACATTTTATAACGAGGTTAATCAATAAATGGGATGCAAAAAAGTCAAAACTGTACTGATATCTTCTTTAGTCGCAAAACAGGATAAAAAAAGACCAGTCAGAAGGCTGACTGGTCTTTTGGTTACTTTAGTAAATACATTATCTTAAATAAGCAAAGACAGTTTCTGTTGAGCTTGTTGGATCAACCGACATCATTACACTTAATGAAGTGATTGCCACAATAGAAAAAATAAATAATTTTCGTGCCCACACTTTATCATTGGTTGCTTTATAACCGGATAAAGCCATGCCCAACCACCAAATACTGACGGCAGAAGCAACTATTAGATATTTATAGCCCGCATATCCAACTAATGTCAGCATTAAGGTTGCAATCATAAATGCCAGAATATAAAGAATGATATGGCGTTTAGCGACTGAGATCCCTTTAATAACGGGTAATACCGGAATATTAGCTGCTTGGTAGTCTTTAAAACGGAAAATAGCAATGGCATAAGAGTGAGGCATCTGCCACAAACTAAAGATAAGTAATAGGATTGCCGCGCCCGCATCAAATTCACCGCTAACGGCACAATAACCGATAACAGGGGGAGCAGAGCCAGATAAACTTCCAATCAGTGTGCCATAAACAGATTTACGCTTCATATAGAGGCTATAAACCCCAACATAAATAATAAAACCAAATACAGCGATAAACATTGCAAGCGGGTTGGCTGCTACATAGAGCAGCACAACACCTGCAATACCTAATACTGAGGCATAAATTAGGCTAATTCGAGGGTCAATTAATCCTTTAACTAATGGGCGGTTCTTCGTTCTTTCCATGATACGGTCAATATCACGGTCAATATAGTTGTTAAAAACACAACCAGAAGCAACGACCAGAGACACCCCAAGTAGAGTCGCGACAAATAGGGGATAGTCAATCTCACCTTTGGAGGCGAGAAGAAAACCACCTATTACAGAAATTAAATTTCCGAAAATAATTCCTGGTTTGGTGACTTGTAGGTATTGCTTAATCATAGCGACAACTCTTAATCCATCATCATATTGATGTTCAGGTTGTACATAATCCACAACGAGCCTACGACAACAATGCCGATAATAAGCAGTGTGAACAGGAATGCAACGACGTTCCAGCGCTCTTCTGATGACGTATTCATATGTAAGAAGAAGACTAAATGAACAACAATCTGCACAACAGCCATACCGACAACGGTCCATAGAATAGTTGCTGGTGTCGCGGTTCCTTCCATCACCATCCAAAATGGAATAACGGTGAGGATAACAGACAGAATAAAGCCAATCAGGTAAGACTTCATACTGCCGTGGCTTGCGCCTGAAGGAGAAGTATTTGGATGACTCATTACATCGCTCCCATCAGATAAACTACGGTGAACACACAAATCCAGACAACGTCAAGGAAGTGCCAGAACAGACTTAAACAGCTTAAGCGAGTACGGTTAACTTCTGTTAAGCCACGGCGTGATACTTGGATCATTAGGATCACAATCCAAATTAAACCCGCTGTTACGTGAAGACCATGCGTTGAAACTAATGCAAAGAATGCAGATAAGAATGCACTGCGATCTGGGCCGTAACCTTCTGCGATTAGCTCATGGAATTCGTAAACTTCCATGATGACGAAACCTAAGCCGAATAAGAAAGTAACAAATAACCACAGATTAACTTGGCTAACGCTACCTTTATTCATGCTCAGCATAGCGAAACCAAAAGTGATACTACTAAATAGCAGTAAGAAGGTTTCAACTAAAACAAAAGGTAAGCTAAAAATTTCTTTACCTGAAGGACCATCAGCAATCCCGTTAACAAGCACCGCATAAGTGGCGAATAAGCTGGCAAACAGGATAAGGTCGCTCATTAGGTAGATCCAGAAGCCGAAAACTTTCGTCGCTCCTGCATCGTGATGCCCATGATGCTCATGGGCGTTTGTGTTATTTACAGTTTGAGTAGACATTATTTCACACCTGCTTTTTTCAGTTCTTCATAATGCTTATTCTCGATAGCTTCAATTTCAGGCACTTGGACATAGTAATCCACATCTGTATCAAAGCTTTTTACGATCCAAGTGACAATCATGCCAGCGAAACCAACGATAGCTAACCACCAGATATGCCAGATCATGGCAAAACCAAGGACTAAACTGAATGCTGAAATAATTACACCTGCACCAGTATTTTTAGGCATGTGGATTGGTTCGTATTTGGTTGGGCGTTGATAAGCGGTACCTTTTTCTTTCTGATCCCACCACTCATCACGAGTTTGAACATTAGGCTCAACAGCGAAGTTGTAGAAAGGTGCAGGTGAAGAAATTGACCACTCGAGAGTACGTCCACCCCATGGATCGCCCGTTAAATCACGGTTTTGATCACGGTCACGAATACTCACGTAAATTTGGATGACTTGGCAAGCAATACCGATAGCAATTAGTGCAGCACCCCCTGCGGCAACTAACAGCATTGGGTTAAACTCTGGATTGATATTTTGGCTTAAACGACGAGTCATACCCATAAAGCCAAGAATATACAGTGGCATAAAGGCCATAAAGAAGCCGATAAACCAGAACCAGAATGCACGAATACCCCATTTTTCATTCAGTGTGAAACCGAATGCTTTAGGGAACCAGTAAGTCATACCTGCGAAACAGCCAAATACCACACCACCGATAATAACGTTATGGAAGTGAGCAATTAAGAATAAGCTGTTATGTAAAACAAAGTTAGCACCCGGAACCGCTAGCAGAACTCCGGTCATTCCTCCTACAGAGAAGGTAATTAGAAAACCGATAGTCCATAGCATTGGGCTTTTGTACTCGATACGGCCTTGATACATCGTAAACAGCCAGTTAAAGATCTTAACCCCTGTTGGTATGGCGATGATCATGGTGGCGATACCAAAGAAGGCGTTTACGTTAGCCCCTGAACCCATAGTAAAGAAGTGGTGTAACCAAACGATAAATGACAATACGGTAATAACAACTGTTGCACCGACTAATGAGGTGTAACCAAATAACCGTTTTTTAGAGAATGTTGCCGTGACTTCAGAAAACACACCAAATACAGGCAGAACAAGAATATAAACTTCTGGATGACCCCAAGCCCATACGAGGTTGATGTACATCATCATGTTACCGCCCATATCATTGGTAAAGAAATGCGTACCAAGATAGCGGTCTAATGTTAACAATGTAATCGTAACGGTTAAAATTGGGAATGCAGCGATAATCAGGACGTTAGTACATAAAGCCGCCCAAGAGAATACTGGCATTTTCATCATGCTCATGCCTGGCGCACGCATACGCAGGATAGTCGCGAAGAAGTTAACCCCTGTTAGAAGTGTACCAATACCAGATATCTGTAAACTCCATATCCAGTAATCGACCCCGACTCCAGGGTTATACTCTAAGCCTGAAAGTGGCGGATATGCTAACCAACCTGTTTGTGCGAATTCACCAATACCTAAAGAAAGGTTGATAAGTACCACACCAACGACAAAGAACCAGAAGCTCAGTGAGTTTAGGAAAGGGAAGGCCACATCACGAGCGCCAATTTGTAAAGGCACAACGAGGTTCATCAGACCCACAACGAAAGGGGTTGCCATGAAGAAAATCATGATAACGCCGTGTGCGGTAAAAATCTGATCATAGTGATGAGGAGGTAAAAAGCCCGCTTCACCAGCTGAAGCTAGTGCTTGTTGGCTTCTCATCATAATGGCATCGGCAAAGCCACGGAACATCATGACCATTGCAACGATGATATACATAATACCAATTTTTTTATGGTCAACACTGGTTAACCATTCGCTCCATAACCACTTCCATTTACGAAAATAAGTTAGTGCGCCAACAACAGCAAGTCCGCCCAGAACGATACCGAGTAAAGTTACTACGATAATAGGTTCATGCAACGGGACTGCATCAAGAGTTAATTTTCCGAACATGCCTTTATTCCTCTGCTCCTGCATGCGCCGCATGGCTCATGTTCATATTCATTGTTGCATCAGCATGTGCTGTCTGATTGCTACTTGTGTGAGCGCCATGACCTGTATGACCAAATTTAGAAATAGTCTCTTGGAATAACATTGGCTTCACGCTTGAATAATAGGTCACTGGATTTTTCTGGCTTGGTTTAGCAAGTTCATTAAATGCAGCAGTAGTATTTAACGTATCTGATGATTGTTTTACTTTCTCAACCCATGCATCAAAACCAGCACGATCAGGCGTTGCTATTGCGGTAAATTTCATATCTGAGAAACCATGCCCACTATAACTTGCTGACATACCTGGATATTCACCTGGTTCATTAGCGATTAGGTGAAGTTTGGTCTGCATTCCTGCCATCGCATAGATTTGACCACCCAAGCGAGGAATAAAGAATGAGTTCATGACTGAGTCAGAAGTGATTTTGAAATTAACAGGTACATTAGCAGGGAAAGCCAATTCATTGACTGTCGCAATACCTTGTTCTGGATAGATAAATAACCATTTCCAATCCATTGAAACAACTTCAATGGTGACCGGTTTTTCTGAGGACTCTAGGGGTTTGTAAGGATCAAGCTCATGGGTTGTTTTCCATGTGATGCTTGCCAAAATCACAATAATGATAATTGGCACGGTCCAAACAACGAGTTCAATTTTATTTGAGTGAGCCCAGTTTGGGCGGTAGGTGGCTTTTGTATTGGATTCGCGGTAGCGATAAGCGAAAACAATCACCATCAGTATCACCGGTATCACAACAATTAACATTAAACCAAGTGCAATAAGGATTAATGTTTTTTGCTCAGCGCCGATAGCGCCTTTGGGATCCATTAACGCCATGTCACAGCCACTTAATAAGAATGCGGCTGCTAATAGCGAGAGTGTCCCAATACTTTTTATGTATTTCATAAGTCTCATCCAACGACCTAAATGACAAAGGTTCTATTGTTGTTTCATCAGTATCAGTAAGGACATTTTACGGTAAGGTTGCCACAGTGTAAACAATTGTAATGGTAAGTGGGTGATTGGTTGTTCTTTTGTGTTAATGTGATCACAAGTAATTAAACTATTAAATAATTGTTAATTTAATTATTTGATATTAACGATAATTTCATAAAGTATCATATTTCTAAAATAAATACATATTTTTACAAATAAAAATGCAATAAAAAATGTAAGAAAACGTATTTTGATTAAAAAAGTGACAGCAAGCAGGTCTGAGGAGAGTTTATGAGCTAAATCCTTTTTATTATGATGTTTAATGTCTTAATTTGCCGGTTATGTGATTTTTAATATTGATAATAGATCATTTGTTGAATATTTATATTCAATGAGGATTTTATTCATTAAATAAGAAAAAAGGATTACAGCGGATAAAAATAGATCCGCTGTAATAAAAATTAACAATTTGCTATCAGAAGTTATATTTCAAGCTATATACAATGCCGTCTTGAAGAAAACTCTCTCCTAGCTTTTTATAAGCATAGCGATATTGAATTCCTGTAGTAATAGATGTTGTCGGATGCCACCAAATGGCTAAAGCGCCATTAATGCCATTTTTACCTCCATTGCCATAACGTTTATGTCGTTGAAATTCCATCTCATGCCAGTTTGTTAGGCTAAATTTTTGATTTTTTATATTAAAATCATATCCAGCAACCCAACCAGCCACATAACCGTTGTTACCTGAATATTTAGATTGATCGACATAATGAAGGGCAATAAAAGGTTTAAACCATAAATTAGCAATTTGAGTGTTATAGCCAAACCCGTAAAGTGTATTTACTTCATGAAAGTTACCACCATATTTTTTACCGGGGAGTGACCATGTACCATAAACATGTCCATATAAATTAAAGTTACTTTTGCCTAAATAAATACGAGCAGTACTTTTAATGGTATAGCGCTGATTATCTCCCGGATGAGTTTCTCTTTTATTAAAGGGATTCTCTAAATCGAAAAAGCCATAAAACTCCCCCCATGAAAAATTAGCAGCACCTTCAAGTTCTAAATAGGCAAAATCATCTTTATGGGAAGTTTTGCCTGTTTTGTGTGTTGTATGTGTTGTCCAATCTAAGTAGTTAATACTTGTGCTTGCAAATCCTCCTAAATAACTTGCCTGAGAAGATAAAGAGAATGTTGTTGCGATGACAAACAAAAATGGTTTTTTGATCATAAATTATCTCGATGTTTCATGGTCGATTATGGTTGCGGTGAATGTTCAGTTTTTCTTTTTTATTGGAATAATAAACTATAAAAATCCATTTTGTAGGAATTTGAGCTCCAAATAAGATCTATTTCTAGAATTTTGATATTAGTTTAAAAAATAGGAAGTTTTGTATTTTTTTATTTATTTTTTCGAGTTATTAGTAAAAATAAAAAAGGAATCTTTGATAAGAAGAGGAAATTTAAGGAGATAATGATAAAAAATAACACTTAGATGAAAAAGTAATATGAACAGTGCAAAAATACCTCACGACACAAGAATGAAGGGATAGTATCATTAGCTTATATTTGTTTTTACTTTACTTGGAATTTTCATTGTGACCTCATTTGCTGAACTTAACGCCCTTCCTGCAGAACAACTCGCTAACCTTAATGAAATGGGTTATTTAACTATGACTCCAGTTCAAAAAGCCGCTTTACCTGCTATTCTTGCAGGAAAAGACGTCCGTGCTCAGGCAAAAACAGGTAGTGGTAAAACGGCTGCTTTTGGTTTAGGTGTATTACAACATATTGATGCAAAACAATTTAATACCCAGTCATTAATATTATGCCCAACGAGAGAGCTTGCCGATCAAGTTGCAAATGAATTACGTCGCCTTGCTCGTTATTTACCTAATATTAAAGTATTAACGCTATGTGGCGGAGTCCCCTTTAGTATTCAACGTGATTCATTAATTCACGCTGCACATATTATTGTGGCGACACCGGGCAGATTACTTGATCACCTGAAAAAAGAGACTGTCAATTTAGATGATGTAAAAACGTTAGTGCTCGATGAAGCTGATAGAATGCTGGATATGGGATTTTTTGATGATATCAATGATATTATTTCTCGTATGCCAACGGCTCGCCAAACCCTGCTTTTTTCTGCAACATGGCCAAATGAAATCGCTACAATCAGCCGTAAAATACAGCAAAATCCTATCACTATCGAAATAAATTCAGTTGATGAGCTCCCTGCTGTTGAACAGCAATTTTATGAAATATCTCGTCATGGCAAAATAGGATTGCTGCAAAAACTGTTAAGCCGTGAACAACCAGCTTCTTGCGTGGTTTTCTGCAACACAAAAAGAGATTGCCAAGATGTGTATGAGACACTGACAGAAAGTAATCAAAGTGTGCTTGCTTTACATGGCGATATGGAACAAAGGGAACGTGACCAAACTTTAATTCGTTTTTCTAATGGGAGTTGTCGTGTGTTAGTTGCAACGGATGTTGCAGCTCGCGGGCTTGATATTAAAGCGTTAGAAATGGTGATCAATTACGAATTATCATGGGATCCTGAAGTGCATGTTCACCGTATTGGGCGTACAGCAAGGGCGGGTGAGAGTGGATTAGCTATCAGTTTTTGTGCACCTGAAGAAATTCAACGTGCTAATGCCCTAGAAGAAATGCTTCATATGAAGATAAATTGGTTACCTGTTCCTACAGGTCTACAAATTACGCCGCTTGAAGCAACGATGGCAACATTATGTATTGATGGTGGTAAAAAAGCCAAGATGCGTCCAGGTGATATTTTAGGCGCATTAACGGGAGATATGGGTTTTAATGGTGCTGATATTGGTAAAATTATGATTAATCAGACTCATGCTTACGTTGCGGTAAAACAATCAATTGCTAAGCAAGCTTGGAAACAGCTACAACAAGGTAAAATTAAAGGTAAATCGGTCAAAGTCAGATTGTTTAGATAATTTAAATAATCAGTAACTGTTTTTACTAATACCAAAATTAATATAAATATGAAAAAGGGCAGCTTAAGCTGCCCTTTTTCATTAATGGCCCCAAATATAACAAAACTAATGTGTTGTTATTCTGAGTGCTAAATAATCTAATATTGTGCCTACAACGAGGCTTATTGCACCAATAACAACACCATATAAAAACAGTGATGAAGCCCAATGGCCTAATAATTCATTATTTATTGATTGAATAAAATCAATAGATTGGGATATTTCCAAACCTGATAATGAATTTGTAATAACCAGAATTAAGCTACAAATAAAGAAGAAAACGGCTAGTATTAAACCATAGAGAGCAAAACGGTATTGTTTTATAAATTGTGTTCTTCTAAGAAATTCGCCTGTTTTTTGTGTGTAAATAAGCGTATTTTTTGAAATCATCAGCAAAATAAGGCCAGGAACTGAAGCCACGATAGAGAAAAGATAAAACGCCTCCCAGCCATGGCTTTCGACATACCAACCCGCAACAGGGCCTACATAAACACGACCAATGGCGGATAGGGCTGAAAGAAGTGCGAATTGTGTTGCTGAAAAAGAAAGATGACAAAGAGTCATTAAAAGTGCAACGAATGCTGCTGTACCCATTCCTCCACAGATATTCTCAAAAGCAACTACGGCACCCATGCTATAAATGTTTTGTTCTGAGATAGCGAGATACCAATAGCCAATATTTGAGCCACCTTGCATTATTCCAAAAATCATCAGTGCTTTAAATAAGCTCCAACGACGCATTAATAAGCCACCTAATAAGGCACCGATAATCGTGGCAGCAAGCCCTAATGTTTTGTTGACTAAACCAACTTCCCCAGCATCAAAGCCAGCGCCACGAATAAGAAATGTGGTACTTAAACTCAGAGCAAAAGCATCGCCCATTTTATATAGGACAATGAGGAGTAAAATAAGCCAAGCATTATTACGAGAGAAGAATTCAGCTAAGGGTTCAATTACGGCTTCATAGAGTGTCCGAGGGGGTTTTACCGCGGTTTCTGGCTCTTGGGCGAGTAGTGTGGCAATTATACCAATTCCCATTAAAGCAGCCATTAACCAATACATATTCTGCCAGCCAATATATTTATCAGCAAGCCAAAGTGCCATCCCACCAGAAACAAGCATTGCAATGCGATAGCCTAATACAGAAACTGCCGCCCCAGTACCACGTTCATCAGCCTTTAAAATATCTGTTTTATAAGCATCGAAGACAATATCTTGTGAAGCTGAACAAAAAGCGACAATAACGGCTAAAGAAGCAAGCCACCATAGATGATCATTAGGGTTTAAAAACCCCATACCTGCAATACCTATTACCAACCCTATTTGGGTAAGTAACATCCACCCTCGACGACGCCCAAGAAAAGAAGGCGTATAGCGATCCATAAAGGGTGACCAGAGGAATTTAAATACATAAGCTTGCCCCACCAATGAGAAGAAACCAATGGTTTTTAAATCAATGTTTTCTACTGTCATCCATGCTTGTAATGTACCAGCGGTTAATGCAAGTGGTAATCCAGAAGTAAAGCCAAGTAACAGTAAAATAAATGATTTGTACCAAGTGGTTTGTTTGAAGGCAGGCTGAACCATGCAAGAATTCCTTTCGACGACCTGTTTAAGATAACAGGTCGTTTATTCTAATAAATTAACGGGCGTTAGATTTGATAAATTGACTGACTGAAGCGTCTTTTGCCATATCGCTAACGAGCTCACTTAAGACATTATTAATTGCAGCCGCAATTTTCTCATTAGTGGCACCAAATGGTCCCTGAACATTGTAGCTAGTGCGGAATGTTTTGGTATTTGAACTGCCATTTGGCAAGGTGACAATAACTGAGATATCTGCTTTCGCACTGATATTATGGCGAACACTTCCTTCACCTACATCTGCGTTGAGTTTATTGATAACAATGATCACATCAGCGCTAGCAGGAGAACCTACCATAAAACCACGGGCTGTCATTTGTTTTTGCAATACTTCTTGCATTAAAAATGCAATATCACGAGTTGGAACAAGTACTTCTAGTTTTCCATTACGGTTAATTTCCGCTAGGTTTTTAGATGTACGTTTGTCTTGGCTTGAAATATTCAGTGAAATTGGGCGCATGGTTGGATCGGCCGCAGGAACTGACATTACAGGCTCAATAGAGAGTTTGTTACTAGGAGTTGCACAACCTGAAAGTAGTGTTAATGCAAAAACAGCACAGAGTAAATTTTTAATCATGAGGTAATCTCGGTTAAATATGTCTGTTGTGTTAACAAGTAGAATAGGTTTCAAACTTTAGCCTATCATACCACTGCTAATAGGTTGCTAATATCCTTTTAACGAACGAAATTATCTGATTTTATCAATTGATTTTATTTCAAATTAACCTCATTTTTGCTCATAAATTTAACAATATTCGGTCAATGGTTTTACTCAAGATGAAAAATAAGCGATTATCATCAGCAAAATAAAAAAGAATGAGTTCATCATTTTGTATTGATAAAGGCTTAATCAATATAATCTGGTCGACTTATTTTTTGTTCGCCATGATATAAAGGCAGAGTATTAGGGGCAGAAATGATCCGTGATGATATTGAGAATAAGCTGATTTCACGCTTTTCACCGCATTTTTTACAAGTAATAAACGAAAGCCACCGCCATAATGTGCCTGAAGGCTCTGAAAGTCACTTTAAAGTCATTATTGTTAGTGATGAATTTAATGACAAGCGCAGTGTTTC
Source organism: Proteus sp. fly-1008 (assembly GCF_040140305.1). Classification (NCBI taxonomy): domain Bacteria; kingdom Pseudomonadati; phylum Pseudomonadota; class Gammaproteobacteria; order Enterobacterales; family Morganellaceae; genus Proteus; species Proteus sp. fly-1008. Next base: position 118,262 of record NZ_JBEEWH010000002.1, on the reverse strand, counting down.
ACGCCATCGTGATGTGTATCAAACCTTAGCTCATGAAATGGAAAATGGTGTTCATGCTCTCGCATTGCATACTTTTACGTTGAGTGAATGGAATGAACAACAGGATAAAGCATTACGCTCTCCTGGATGTCGTGGTGGTAGCCAAGAAGATTAACAATGTTATCGTTAATCGTGAATAAATAGATCTAAGATGCGTATTTTTTGTTCTTTATAGAGGGAAAAAGGGGCGACTTACTCGATTTTATGAAAAAATTGAGGAATAAAACGGCTCTTTCTCGACTCAACCCCTCTAGATCGTTATAATGTCGCGTCTAATTTTCAGTAAGGTTTCGGGATGCTTCTGATATCAGGGATCCTCGTTTTTTTAAATGTGGCGGCCCCGGTTCTGAAAGGAAAATAAATCTAAATATGTCAATGTCATATTAGTTTCCTTTAAAGTAGACCGAGCACTAAAACTTATTTTGAGGTAACAAGATGCAAGTTTCTGTTGAAACGACTCAAGGCCTAGGGCGTCGTGTCACAATCACCGTACCAGCCGCTGATATCCAAACTGCTGTAGACAGTGAACTGAAAAAAGCTGCTAAGACTGTTCGCATTGATGGTTTCCGTAAAGGTCACGTTCCAATGTCTATGGTTAAACAGCGTTACGGTATGTCTGTACTGAATGATGTTCTTGGTGATTTAATGTCGCGTAATTTCATTAACGCTATCATCGAAAACAAAGTAAACCCAGTTGGCGCGCCTGACTACAAACCAGAGCAATACAAAGAAGGTGAAGACTTTGTTTACTCTGTAGAATTCGAAGTTTTCCCAGAAATCGAACTGAAAGGTCTGGAAAGCATTGAAGTTGTAAAACCAGTTGTCACTGTTAAAGACGAAGACGTTGATAACATGTTAGAAACACTGCGTAAGCAACAAGCAGAGTGGAAAGACAAAGACGGCGAAGTTGCAGCAGAAGATCGCGTAACTGTTGATTTCAACGGTTCTATTGACGGTGAAGAATTCGAAGGCGGAAAAGCTGAAGATTTCGTACTGGCAATGGGTCAAGGTCGTATGATCCCAGGTTTTGAAGAAGGCGTTATCGGTCATAAAGCTGGTGAAGAATTCACAATTGATGTGACTTTCCCAGAAGATTACCACGCTGAAAACCTGAAAGGTAAAAAAGCACAATTCGCTATCAACCTGAAAAAAGTTGAAGAGCGTGAACTGCCAGAATTAACTGAAGAGTTCATCAAGCGTTTTGGTATTGCTGATGGTTCTGTTGATGGTTTGCGTGCAGAAGTACGTAAAAACATGGAACGTGAACTGAAAAATGCAATCCGTACTCGTGTTAAAACACAAGTTATTGATGGCTTAGTTAAAGCAAACGAAGTTGACGTACCTGCAGCTGCTGTAGACAGCGAAATTGAAGTTCTGCAACGTCAAGCAGCTCAACGCTTTGGTGGCGACGAGAAACAAGCTCTGCAATTACCACGTGAATTGTTCGAAGAACAAGCTAAACGTCGCGTAATCGTTGGATTATTGTTAGGTGAAGTGATCAATAGTAATGAACTGAAAGCAGAAGACGAGCGTGTTAATACACTGATCGACGAAATGGCTTCAGCTTACGAAGATCCATCAGAAGTTGTTGAGTTCTACAACAAGAACGAACAGCTTATGAATAACATCCGTAATCTTGCATTAGAAGAGCAAGCGGTAGAAAAAATCTTAGCAAATGCTAAAGTAACTGAAAAAGAGACTAACTTCACTGAACTGATGAATGAAGTTCAAATGGGGTAATTCTTAACCGCGATATCGGTTTTAAGCAAAAACCCGTGGTTTTTACCACGGGTTTTTTTCAGTTTGTATATATTTATCAAAATTAGCCTTGAAATCTGAGCGATTATCTCCAGATAATTCTATATTCTCTTTATCACTCCTCGCGAGGCGCCTTGAATGTCTTGTGAGAGATTAGATCATTAGAAATGGTCATGATCAATTATCTCAAGTAAAATTGTTGTCATTGGCACCAATAAGAATGCAATAGGAGACAGACATGTCATTTAACGACACACAGGAACAATTCGCACCTAATATGGCTCTGGTGCCGATGGTTATAGAGCAAACTTCGCGAGGAGAGCGTTCTTACGACATTTATTCACGTTTATTAAAAGAACGTATCATTTTCCTGACTGGCCAAGTTGAAGATCACATGGCTAATCTGATCGTCGCTCAAATGCTATTTTTAGAAGCAGAAAACCCAGAAAAAGACATCAATCTATATATCAATTCACCAGGTGGTGTAATTACTGCGGGTATGTCCATTTATGACACCATGCAGTATATCAAAGCTGATGTCAGCACGATTTGTATGGGACAAGCGTGTTCAATGGGCGCTTTCTTATTATCAGCGGGTGCAAAGGGTAAACGTATTTGCTTGCCTAACTCTCGTGTGATGATCCACCAACCATTAGGCGGTTACCAAGGTCAGGCGACAGATATTCAAATTCATGCACAAGAAATTTTGAAAGTAAAATCGCGTATGAATGAATTAATGGCTCAGCATACGGGTAAATCTATTGAAGAAATAGAAAGAGACACTGAGCGTGATCGTTTCTTATCCGCTAACGAAGCGTTAGAATACGGATTAGTGGATAAAGTCTATACACAACGTAGTTAATTACAGCGCGTTGTAATAGCAACTGAATTAACATGTTTCCTTTGTTATAGAATTAGGCAAAGGAAACTGCCATTAATATCTCTATGTAAAAAGTCTTTCTTCTTCTTATCAATCAATAAGAAGAATAACTAAGTGAGGTTGACTGATGACAGATAAGCGCAAAGATAGCTCAGGGAAGCTTCTGTATTGCTCTTTCTGCGGTAAAAGCCAGCATGAAGTGAAGAAATTGATCGCTGGCCCGTCGGTTTATATCTGTGATGAATGTGTTGATCTTTGTGTCGATATCATTCGTGAAGAAATAAAAGAACTGGCGCCTCATCATGAACGCAGTGAATTGCCAACGCCACATGAAATTCGTAAGCACCTTGATGACTATGTTATCGGTCAAGAATTGGCTAAAAAAGTTCTGGCTGTTGCCGTTTATAATCACTATAAACGCCTGCGTAATGGCGATAAAGCCAATGGTGTTGAGCTAGGAAAAAGTAATATTTTGCTGATTGGGCCTACAGGTAGTGGTAAAACGCTATTAGCAGAAACATTAGCACGCTACCTTGATGTTCCTTTTACTATGGCAGATGCCACAACGCTGACAGAAGCGGGTTATGTGGGTGAAGATGTTGAAAACATTATTCAAAAACTGCTACAAAAATGTGATTACGATGTGCAAAAAGCACAACGTGGTATTGTTTATATTGATGAAATTGACAAGATCACTCGTAAATCTGAAAACCCATCAATTACACGCGATGTGTCTGGTGAAGGTGTACAGCAAGCATTATTGAAACTAGTTGAAGGAACGGTGGCTTCGGTTCCTCCCCAAGGTGGACGTAAGCACCCACAACAAGAATTTTTACAGGTTGATACCTCTAAAATCCTCTTTATTTGTGGTGGTGCATTTGCTGGCCTTGATAAAGTTGTTGCACAACGTTTAAATACACACTCTGGTATTGGTTTTGGTGCAGAAGTCAAAAGCCAAAAAGAAAAAGCCAGTGAAGGTGAATTATTAGCTCAAGTTGAACCAGAAGATCTGATTAAATTTGGACTTATTCCCGAATTTATTGGACGTTTACCTGTTGTTGCGACATTAGGTGAGTTAAACGAGGATGCATTGATCCAAATCTTACAAGAACCTAAAAATGCATTGACAAAACAATATCAGGCATTATTTAAGTTAGAGGGTGTGGATTTAGAATTCCGTAAAGAAGCGCTGACTGCAATCGCAAAAAAAGCCATGGTACGTAAAACAGGTGCTCGTGGTTTACGCTCAATTGTTGAAGCTGCATTACTTGATACGATGTATGACCTTCCTTCATTTGAAAATGCAGAGAAAGTTGTTATTGATGAAGGTGTCATCAATGGAAAATCTGAGCCGTTGATTATTTATAGCCAACCAGAAAACCAAGCATCAGGTGAATAATGCATCGTAATTTGGCAATGTCTCTTATCTGACATTATCTGTAATTTTCTCTTAAATAGACGAGAAATTTAAGATAAAGCGCGCCAACGCAATAAAAATGAGGGAATTTTCCCTCATTTTGTTTTTTTAATGGGTAAGGCTATTGAATGTCAGAAAAGTGCCCTTATATATTTTGACAATCCGTGGAATTAATTTTATTTGGTGACATGCGAATAAAATTACCTGTAAAAGCGTTAAGCTAAAAACGAAGAGAGAGCTCTATGAATCCTGAGCGTCCAGAACGTATTGAAATACCTGTATTGCCATTACGTGATGTCGTTGTATATCCGCATATGGTGATCCCGTTGTTCGTTGGTCGTGAAAAATCTATTCATTGCTTAGAAGCCGCGATGAACGACAACAAACAAATTATGCTGGTTGCGCAGAAAGATGCATCTACTGACGAACCAGGTGTTAATGATCTTTTTTCTGTCGGTACCGTTGCCTCTGTTTTACAGATGCTAAAATTGCCTGATGGAACAGTAAAAGTCCTTGTTGAAGGTATTCGTCGTGCCAAAATTACGATGTTATCTGACAATGGTGAGTACTTTCAGGCGAAAGCAGAATACCTTGAAACGCCAGCTGTTGATGAGCGTGAACAAGAAGTCTTAAATCGTACAACGATTAATCAGTTTGAAGGTTATATCAAACTGAATAAAAAAATTCCGCCAGAAGTATTGGCCTCATTACATGCTATCGAAGAATCAGCAAAATTAGCAGATACCATTGCTTCTCATATGCCGCTGAAACTGAAAGATAAGCAAGCTGTACTTGAAATGTCTGATGTGACTGAACGCCTAGAGTACTTAATGGCGATGATGGAATCAGAAATCGATCTGCTACAAGTCGAAAAACGCATTCGTAACCGTGTTAAAAAGCAGATGGAAAAAAGTCAGCGAGAGTATTATCTCAATGAACAAATGAAAGCGATTCAAAAAGAGTTAGGTGAGATGGATGATGCACCTGATGAAATGGAATCGCTGAAACGTAAAATCGATGCTGCAAAAATGCCAAAAGAGGCAAAAGAAAAGACAGAAGCAGAACTTCAGAAATTAAAAATGATGTCGCCAATGTCAGCAGAAGCTACGGTTGTACGTAGTTATATCGATTGGATGGTTCAAGTTCCTTGGAATAGTCGTAGCAAAGTTAAAAAAGACTTAGTGAAAGCGCAAGAAGTGCTTGATACTGACCATTATGGTTTAGAACGAGTTAAAGAGCGTATCCTTGAATATCTCGCGGTACAGTCTCGAGTTAGCAAAATTAAAGGGCCAATTCTGTGCTTGGTAGGGCCTCCAGGTGTGGGTAAAACCTCTCTGGGTCAATCTATTGCTAAAGCAACAGGTCGTAAATATGTTCGTATGGCGTTAGGTGGTGTACGTGATGAAGCCGAAATCCGTGGTCACCGTCGTACATATATTGGTTCTATGCCAGGTAAATTAATTCAGAAAATGGCAAAAGTTGGTGTGAAAAACCCACTTTTCCTATTAGATGAAATTGATAAGATGTCATCAGACATGCGAGGTGATCCAGCATCTGCACTGCTAGAGGTGTTAGATCCAGAACAAAATATCGCATTTAACGACCATTATTTGGAAGTTGATTACGATCTGTCTGATGTTATGTTTGTGGCGACATCTAACTCCATGAATATACCGGCACCGCTGTTAGATCGTATGGAAGTTATTCGTTTATCGGGTTATACCGAAGATGAAAAGCTGAACATCGCTAAACAGCACTTGTTACCAAAACAGATTGAACGTAATGCATTAAAACCAAGTGAGCTGACAATCCATGACAGCGCCATTATGGGTATTATTCGTTATTACACTCGTGAAGCAGGTGTACGTAGTTTAGAACGCGAAATTTCTAAATTATGCCGTAAAGCAGTGAAACAACTGCTGATGGATAGCACAATCAAACATATTGAGATTAACGAAGATAATCTCAAAGACTATTTAGGTGTTCGTAAAGTGGACTACGGTCGTGCTGATACTGAAAACCGAGTAGGTATGGTAACAGGACTTGCATGGACAGAAGTTGGTGGTGATCTACTAACAATTGAAACAGCGAGTGTCCCAGGTAAAGGTAAGCTAACATTCACCGGTTCTTTAGGTGAAGTTATGCAAGAATCTATCCAAGCAGCAATGACGGTTGTTCGTGCTCGTGCGGATAAGCTGGGTATCAATAGCGATTTCTATGAAAAACGTGACATGCACGTACACGTTCCTGAAGGTGCGACACCAAAAGATGGTCCAAGTGCGGGTATTGCAATGTGTACCGCATTGGTATCAAGCTTAACAGGTAACCCTGTTCGTTCTGATGTTGCTATGACGGGTGAAATTACGTTACGCGGACAAGTATTGCCAATTGGTGGACTGAAAGAAAAGTTACTTGCTGCACATCGTGGTGGAATTAAGACTGTTCTTATCCCAGATGAAAATAAACGTGATTTAGAAGAAATTCCTGAAAATATTGTTGCTGACCTGGATATTCACCCGGTGAAAACAATTGAGGAAGTTTTATCGTTAGCCCTACAAAACTCGCCGTTTGGCATGGAAATTGTGACAGATAAATCGCACTAAAAAGTGATGCTAGTCATAAATTATAGCTAAAAAAAAGGCTGGATAAGTAATAAAAGCTTGCCAGCCTTTTTTTGTGTCGCTAATTTAATGGGGATTTTAATTAATAATGCTGTTTTATCGGTCTTGCTATATCTAAAAAGGCTTGATATAACGACGTTTGCAAAATTTGCCATTAATGGTGAAAAATAACGCATAAAATTATGGGGATGAAAGCGTGAATAAAACTCAACTGATCGACAAAATTGCTGCAAATGCAGATATCTCAAAAGCGGCAGCAGGTCGTGTTGTAGATGCTCTGGTTGCTTCTATCACTGAATCTTTACAAAAAGGTGATGATGTAGCATTAGTAGGTTTCGGTACTTTTACTGTACGTGACCGTGCAGCTCGTACTGGCCGTAACCCACAAACTGGTAAAGAAATTCAAATTGAAGCTGCAAAAGTTCCTGCATTCCGTGCAGGTAAAGGCTTAAAAGACGCAGTTAATCAATAATAGTTGAACGAAATTTCTGCCAAAGAGTTATTAACTTAACGTTATGGATAAACAGAAAACGACTCAATTAAAAAATGAAGCGCATCTTTTTGAGATGCGCTTTTCTTTTTTTAGATGTTAAATCACGATTAAACCTTGAATTCTCTGGCGATAAGACGTGAAACTAAAGTAGTCATTTGATAGAATGTCGCGTTGTTCTATAACTGAAATAGACAACAATGAAGGATTCAGTGGTGAGTTAAATCAATGAATCAAATAATGCTGTTTAGTTTTCTTAGTGATAGAAAGTGCGTGTTTAAGACTGCACATTGAATACGGGACTGGCTGTTTTTAATGATTGTCGCGTGTCGCGATATTTTGATATTAAGCCAGCATGGGCATATTATCTTTTCGCTGTGCTCAAAATAGTCATGTAACACTCATAAAAATAATTTTTATTTCACCAAACGGAGCCTCGTCTCGTTATGATGGACAACATTCGTTCAACTGCTAATAACCCATTTATCAAGATATTATTAGCTGTGATCATCCTTTCTTTCGTCCTAACTGGTGTGGGCGGATATCTCTTTAGTTCTGGCGTTAATGATGCTGCGGAAGTTAACGGATATAAAATTAGCCGTTCTCAATTAGAGCAAGCTTACCAGCAACGTCGCGCTCAGTTACAACAAGATATGGGTGAAAACTTTGCTGCTCTTGCTTCTTCAGAAGAAGGTCAGAAACTGATCCGCCAACAATCACTTGATTTACTTATTAATCAAGCTTTACTTGATCAATTTGCACAAAATCTTGGTATTTCAGCGGGCGATCAACAAATTAGAGAAGCAATTTTTGCGCTTCCTTACTTTCAAACTAATGGCAAATTTGACAATAAAAAATACGTCGATTTATTGAAAGGTAATAATATTGATGCTGATGCATTTGCAGAAGGTATTCGCCAAAATCTTATCAATCAGCAATTAAGATTCTCTATCCAAGGCACTGATTTTGCCTTAGAAAGCGAAGTTAAAGAATTTGCAGGACTGATGTTGCAAAGCCGTAACGTACGCTTAGCGTCACTAGATATTCAGCCATTCCTTGAAAAAGAAACGGCGTCAGACGATGAAGTGAAGGCGTTCTATGAACAAAATAACCAAATGTTTATCGCGCCAGAGCAATTTAAAGTCAGTTATATTCAATTAAATGCTCAAAAAGATCTTAATAGCATTAATATTACCGATGATGAAGCAAAAGCGTATTACGACAGCAACATCGATGAATTTACAGCCGCGGGACAGAAACAATACAGCATCTTAGTGTTAGCTGATGAAGCTGCCGCGAAAGCAGCGGCAGAAGAACTGAAAAAAGGTGCAGACTTCGTTACGTTAGTCAAAGAAAAATCAGTTGATACTTTCTCTGCGAAACAAAATGGTTCTTTAGGTTGGATAACCATAGGGCAAGAATTACCAGAACTGGCTAATGCGAGTTTGACAGAAAAAGGCCAACTTTCTGCACCTGTTAAAATCAGCAATGGTTACGCAATTTTCCGCCTTGATGATATTAAACAATCTGTTGTAAAACCGTTTGACGAAGTGAAAACAGATTTACTGGCAAAAATGCGCGAAAACAAAGCTATCGATGATTTCTTCGCATTGCAACAACGCGTGAGTCAGGCAGCCTCTAATGATAACGACACATTAGCACCCGCGGCTAAAGCGGGTAATGTGACAGTTGTTGATACAGATTGGTTTGATGAAAATACCGTACCAGCACCATTAAACAATGAAAAACTGACCCAATTAATTTTTGGTGGCTCATTAGTTGATGAAAATGGCCCTACGGGCATGAATTCAGATATGGTGACGTTAGGCAATGACAGTGCATTTGTCGTGCGTGTAGAGGGTTATAAGCCTTCTGCAAGCCTACCGTTAGATAAAGTTCGTGATCAAGTTGTTATGCTCGTTAAACAGCAAAAAGCATCGCAAGCAATGAATACACAAGCGCAGAAAATTTTAGCTGCATTAAAAGAAGGCAAAGGTGATGAAGCACTAAAAGCGGCTAACCTTTCTTTTGGTAATGTGGAAAGCATTGTTCATTCATCTGCGACAGATGCAGTTCAAACCGCTATTTTTGCTATGCCTAAGCCTGCTGACGGCAAAAAAGAATATGGTATGACTAATGTGCCAGGCACTAAGGTTGTCTTTATTCAATTAGATAGCGTGACAGATGGCAAACCAACATCAGAGCAATTAGAGTTTATGGCTAACCTCTATCGTGCGCAGATGGGCGAAGAAGCCTTACAACTGATTTTACGTGATTTAAAAGACAACGCTAAAATTGAGATTTTCGACAAAGATTATCAATAAGTTATCTTTAAATCTTAATAAAAACCCAGCTTAGGCTGGGTTTTTTTATGGGTATCAAATATTGATATTGAGAGTTTATATCTATTTTTTCTTAAAAAAGAATATTTGAGAGTAATCCCGATAATTTTTTTGTAACTCGGCCTTTGTTCATTTTGTTTTTCCTATTCTCTCGACATTTTATTTTTATGTAATTGCAGGTTTATTAATATCTTGTCATTATTTTTTTGCATTCAGAAAACACTGTTTGCTATTGAATTTAAAGTTATTTTATAAAAGGAAATTATGATTATGACGATGGATAAAAAAGTGTTATCAGGATTTATGGCTTCAATCTGCCTTGCTTTAGGACTAGGACTTTCACCGCTTTCTTATGCAGAAGAAACACCTGTTTCAACCCCCTCGATTTCTATTGAAACGAGCACATCTGTTGATAAAGATGCAAAAGAAGTAAAAGCAAATGTAGGAGATAAGGTTGATTTAAATACAGCAACGGTTGATGAGTTAATGGGACTTAAAGGTATTGGTAAAGCAAAAGCTCAAGCTATTATTGATTACCGTGAACAATTGGGTCGATTTACCTCTATTGAACAGCTTGAAAAAGTATTTGGTATAGGGATGAAATTAGTCGAACAAAATCGTGATTTTATCGTCATAAACTAATGAGCTAACTTGCATTTTATATTGCATGTAGTTCGTTTACTGAAAAGACAAATATTGTTTTAATAACGTGTGTTTCTCTTTGTAATTAAGAGAAACACATTTCCATTGAATTGATTCGTTAAATGGAGTGAGCGATAAAAAAGCTAAATTGAGATATTACTAAATTTATTTTTTGACTATATTTATTGTATCGCAAAAAAACGTTATCAAGATTTTTAATATAATAATCAAGAGGTAATGGATTTGTATGAGTACATTAATTAAAGTTTATGGTTTTCATTTAGATGTTTTTGAACATGTGAATAATGCACGTTACCTTGAGTTTTTAGAACAAGCCCGATGGGATTGGATTGAACAACATTTAGATTTTGCTTGGTTTAAGCGTAATGGTTTGGCGTTAGTAGTCGCTAATATCAATATTAATTATCGCTTACCAGCAAGTCTTGGTGATGAGTTAATTATTGACTGTGAAGTTGCTGAAGTTGGGATTAAAAGTGGTGTATTGTCTCAAAAGATAGTCAGAAAAAAAGATGGTGCGCTTATTTCTGATGCATTAATCACGTTTGTTCTTGTAGACATTAATACCAAAAAAGCACTGACCTTAACGGATCAGTTAAGAGAAAAACTAGAGTATGTACGTCAAGCATCATAATCTAGAGTGATTTCACATTATAAATAAGAGTAATTTGACCAAGATGAGTTAACTCAACGTAATTTAAGGTAGTGATAATGCATGAGTGGTTATCACTGCCTAAGCGAACAAGTTGCAGTGATAACGATCAAGTGGGCGATATTACAGTAACTATTTTAATCCTACTTTCTGTTTCATTGCCTGCATGATTTGCTTTTTATCAGCTAAATAAGTGTTTAATCCGCGTTGTCTTAAATGGCAAGCGGCACATTCACCACAGCCATCACCTTGAACACCGTTATAGCAGGTTAAGGTTTCATGGCGAACAAAATTTAATTTTTGGTAATAATCTGCTAATGCCCAAGTTTCAGCTTTATCTAGCCACATTAATGGAGTGATGAATTTAATATCACGCGCAATACCTAAATTGACTGCATGATTTAGTGCTTTGACAAATTCATCACGACAATCAGGATAGCCAGAAAAATCAGTCTCACAAACTCCTGTAATGACACTTTCAGCCCCAATTTGGTAAGCATAAATAGCGGCTAAAGTGAGGAAAAGAATATTTCTACCCGGTACAAAGGTACTTGGAATATCACTTTCTTCACTTTCTTTGAAATCAGGAACAGGTATATTGTCGCGAGTTAAGCTACTGATAGCGAGTTCATTGAGTAAATTTACATCCAAAACCTTATGCGCAGTTGCTCCTAGTAATTGACTTACTTTTTGTGCTACCTCAATTTCTTCTTTATGACGTTGCCCATAATTAAATGTGATGCAATGTACTTCATCGTACTTTTCTTTTGCTTGAATAAGGCATGTTGTCGAATCTTGCCCACCACTAAAGACAACGACCGTTTTTTTCATCGGAATACTCCTGAAAATCGAATTTACATAAGGATTAGTACGCATAAAAGTACATATATTATGACAATTTATTACCGATTTATCATTAGATGATTACTCTTATACTAAGGGGCAGGTTATCATTATTTTTTGTAGGGGCATATTTTGAAGGAGTATCTATGTTAGATAAGATTGACCGTAAATTATTAGCGCTATTACAGGAAGATTCAAGCCTCTCACTGAATACTTTGGCTGAGGCTGTTAACCTAACCTCAACACCTTGCTGGAAACGATTGAAACGACTTGAGGATGACGGTTATATTCGTAAACGAGTTGCCTTACTTGATAGCGAAAAAATTGGGCTAGGTCTAACAGTTATTGTTATGATTAGAACACAGCAACATAATAGCGAATGGTACGAACAGTTTGTTTCATTTGTTAAGCAAATGCCAGAAGTACTGACATTCTATCGAATGGCGGGTGAGTGTGATTATCTAATGCATGTTGAAGTGGTAGACATGAAAAGTTACGACTTGTTTTATAAGCGTATGGTTAATGGTGTACCAGGTCTTATTGACGTGACTTCTAACTTCGCAATGGAAAAAATTAAATACACAACGGCAATGCCGATACCTGAATAAGGTTCATCTTTACCAACTGGCACTTTTATTTTTTGTATAACCTTAGGATTTAAGGCGTGGCTCTATTTTCACAGCTCAGTTGGTATTTTCTCAGTGAATGGCGTCGTTATGTCGGTGCCATTTTCTTATTGATGGTTATCGCAGTATTACAGGTGATCCCTCCTAAAATTGTAGGGATCATTGTGGATGGTGTTGATAATCATAGTCTGTCGTTTAGCCAAGTAATGAATTGGGTTGGTGTGATGGTGTTAATTGCCCTCGCAGTTTATCTTTTACGTTATTTTTGGCGACTTTGGTTATTTGGTGCTTCTTATCAATTAGCCGTAAAACTGCGAATGCAGATTTATCAACAGCTTAATCAGCAATCCTCTTCTTTCTATCATCGTTATCGTACTGGCGATTTGATCGCTCGTACCACGAATGACGTTGATAAAGTCGTTTTTGCGGCTGGAGAAGGCGTTCTAACTTTAGTTGATTCAATGGTGATGGGACTTGCTGTCCTTGTGATGATGAGTATCCAGTTAAGCTGGGAACTAACACTAATTTCATTATTACCTATGCCACTAATGGCCATTTTGATTAAAAGTTATGGTGATAAGTTACATAGCCGTTTTAAAACCGCGCAGGCACTTTTTTCGTCACTGAATAACCAAGCACAAGAAAGTCTGAGCAGTATTCGCATGATCAAATCATTCGGGCTTGAACAACAGCATGCTTCTCGTTTCGATGATGTTGCAAAAGAAACTGGGCGTCAAAATATGCGTGTTGCAAGAATTGATGCTTTGTTTGATCCCACCATTTTTATGGCGATCGGTTTTGCTAATTTGCTCGCAGTTGCTGGTGGGAGCTATCTGGTACTCAATGACAAAATGACATTAGGTGAATTAACTAGTTTTGTTATGTATTTAGGTCAAATGATTTGGCCTATGTTAGCGCTGGCATGGATGTTTAATATTGTTGAACGTGGCAGTGCTGCCTACAGCCGAATTAATAGCTTATTGAATGAAAAACTCGATATGATTGATGGTGATTTATCACCGAAACAAGGTCGAGGGATATTATCTGTTGATATCGATCGCTTTCAGTATCCTGAACAAACAACAGATGTGCTTAAAAATATTCATTTCACCTTATCTCCCGGCGATATGTTGGGAATTTGCGGAATGACTGGTAGTGGGAAAAGTACACTACTCACCGTTATCCAACGACTTTACGATGTAACTGAAGGTGAAATTTGTTTTCAATCCATACCTATTTACCAATTAAAACTCGATGAGTGGCGAGCGCGTTTAGCTGTAGTTAATCAAACACCTTTTTTATTTTCAGATACCATTGCAGGAAACATCGCATTAGGACGTCCTAATGCAACTAAAGATGAAATTGAAGTGGTAGCTAAACTGGCAAATATTCATGATGATATTCTGCGTTTACCTGAAGGGTATCAAACGCAGGTAGGTGAAAAAGGTGTGATGCTATCTGGCGGGCAAAAACAGCGTATTTCTATTGCGCGAGCGCTACTCTTAGATGCGGAAATTTTGTTATTAGATGACGCATTATCTGCCGTTGATGGACAAACTGAATATCAAATTTTACAAAATTTGTCGCAATGGCGAAAAGATAGAACGTTGATTATCAGTGCACATCGTTTATCTGCTTTGGTTGGTGCTACTAATATCCTAGTGTTAAAACAAGGCGAAATTGTAGAACAAGGTACGCATCAACAATTAATTTCAATACCTGGTTGGTATCAAGATATGTACCATTATCAGCAATTAGAGGCCGCGCTGGATGACGATCAGTAAAAATAAATCCGTTAAAGCGCTATTCCCTGCATTAAAGCGTCTTTTAACTTATGGTAAAACCTATCGCAAACCTATGACATGGGGCGTCATTATGCTGTGGGTAGCCGCAGTTGCAGAGGTGGGAGGCCCATTAATTGTGGGGTATTTCATTGATAAAAAAGTGGCTACGAATAATGTTGAATTAACATCTTCATTAGGTTTGGCATTGGCATTTATTCTTTTACAAATAATTGCAGCGACACTTCATTATTATCAGGCAATTGTGTTTAACCATGCGGCTGTTGGGGTTGTACAACAATTACGCACAGATGTGATGAGCGCTGCACTAAAACAACCATTAAGTGCTTTTGATAATCAACCTGTAGGTCAATTAATTTCTCGTGTAACGAATGATACCGAAACAATTAAAGATTTGTTTGTTAACGTCTTACCGACATTGTTTCGTGCCATTGCGTTAGTGGTTGTTATGTTAATTGCCATGTTCTTATTAGAGTGGCAAATGGCATTGGTAGCGATGACTATCTTCCCCGCTGTTATTGGTGTGATGATGCTATATCAGCGACTCAGTACACCGATAGTCCGCAATGTACGCCATTTTCTTGCCAATATTAATGATGGTTTCCATGAAGTTATCAATGGAATGTCAGTGATCCAGCAATTTAGGCAACAAGCTCGATTTGGTCAAAGAATGTCAGATGATAGCTGGCAGCATTATCAGGCCCGTATGAAAGCATTAAAACTTGATGGACTGTTATTGCGTCCTTTGCTAAGCATGCTCTCTGCGTTGGTTTTGTGTGGCTTATTGATGCTATTTGGCTATCAAGGCAGTGCAGTTATCGGCGTTGGGGTGATTTATGCGTTTATTAGTTATTTGGGGCGATTAAATGAACCGTTAATCACATTGACATCGCAGCAGTCCATTTTGCAACAAGCGGTTGTTTCAGGTGAACGTGTTTTTGAATTGATGGATGCACCTTCACAACATTACGGCTCATCATCACATATCATTACTCAAGGTAATATTGATGTTAATTCCTTATGGTTTGCCTAT
Organism: Proteus sp. fly-1008; assembly: GCF_040140305.1. Taxonomy (NCBI): domain Bacteria; kingdom Pseudomonadati; phylum Pseudomonadota; class Gammaproteobacteria; order Enterobacterales; family Morganellaceae; genus Proteus; species Proteus sp. fly-1008. Next base: position 103,099 of record NZ_JBEEWH010000002.1, on the reverse strand, counting down.
CGTGATGAACAATGGGTATTAAAGGATATCAACTTAGCTATTCCTGCTCGTCATTTTGTGGCATTTGTTGGACATACAGGGAGCGGTAAAAGTACGTTAGCAAGTCTGTTGATGGGAAATTACCCTTGGCAAAAAGGGAATATTTATTTAGATGGGCAACCTTTAGAGGATTACTCTCATTATGCGTTGCGCAGTGGTATTGCTATGGTGCAGCAAGATCCAGTTTTATTATCAGGTTCGTTGTATGACAACATTGCATTAGGGCGAGAATGTGATGAATCACATTTATGGCAGGTGTTAGAAACAGTACAACTTGATCAATGGGCTAAAGCATTACCAGAAGGATTACAAACAGAACTTGGCGAACAAGGTAGTCGCTTATCTGCAGGGCAAAAACAGTTACTTGCATTAGCACGTGTATTATTAATACCACCTTGTATTCTTATTCTTGATGAAGCAACAGCGAATATTGATTCAGGAACAGAGCAAGCCATACAAAAGGCATTAAAAGTAGTAAGAGAAAAAACAACCCTGATTGTTATTGCTCATCGACTTTCAACTATTATTGAAGCCAATGAAATTGTGGTGCTTCATCGTGGTGCAATTGTTGAACAGGGTGATCACATGGAATTACTCTCACAAAAAGGACGATACTATAATATGTTTCAATTACAGCAGGTTAGGGAATCTTTACAAGAACAAAATCCTGTCGAAGTAGAATAATTGACTTAAAATTAATATCTGATTTTTTTAAAGGGCACATAAAACAATGTGTCCTTTTTTATTTTCCATTATTTCGCTTTTATCAAAATAGCAGGCTTCTGTTTGCACCAATTCGGTGAGTTTATTAGTTCTATTTTTTAATAATTTAAATTTTTCTTTAAATATCATTATATTAAAAATTGGCATGTCCTTTGCTTTATAAACGTTGTTCTTTCTTACATAGACGAGGTTTATATGAAATATATCATCGCCATAATTAAGCCATTTAAATTAGAAGAGGTCAGAGAGTTACTTTCTGAGTTGGGTATAAAAGGGATGACAATCAGTGAAGTAAAGGGATATGGGCGACAGAAAGGGCATGCTGAGCTTTATCGAGGGGCCGAATATGAAGTCAATTTTCTTCCTAAAGTGAAAATAGAACTCGCCATCAGCGATGAGCAACTTGAGCCTGTTATGCAAACAATTATGCAAGCGACAGATACGGGTAAAGTGGGAGATGGCAAAATTTTTGTTTTAGAACTATTACAAGCTGTTCGTATTCGTACGGGTGAGTTTGGTGATGAGGCTCTTTAAAGGAGAATTTCGATGAAAAGCTTACTTTCTTTATTATTAATGTTAGTGCTTACAAACTTTTCTTCATCAGCATTTGCCTCTGAAGTCTCGGTTATCGATAAAGCTGATAATGGTTTTATGTTGATTTGCACTGCACTGGTCTTTTTTATGACTATCCCTGGTATTGCCTTGTTTTATGGAGGATTGCTGAGAAGTAAAAACGTGCTCTCGTTGATAACACAAGTGATGATGATCTTTAGTGTCGTGGTCATTCTTTGGATAACTTTTGGCTACAGCTTAGCTTTTACTGCGGGTAATAAAGTGTGGGGTGGGTGGTCACTTACTTTTTTAAGTAATATTTCTTTGGCGTCTGTTTCAGGTTCAATTAATCAATATGTACACATTGCCTTTCAAGGTTCTTTTGCTGTGATAACGATTGCTTTGATTGTTGGTGCATTGGGTGAGCGAGTCCGTTTTTCTGCGTTGATTATTTTTACGATTATTTGGTTTACGTTTTCTTATATTCCGATCGCTCACATGGTATGGGGAGAAGGTGGCTGGTTAATTGATGATGGCGCACTTGATTTTGCCGGCGGAACCGTAGTTCATATCAATGCAGCTGTTGCTGCCCTTGTTGGTGCTTACTTACTCGGTAAACGACGTGATTACCAACATACAGCCCTTAAACCTCATAATCTACCGATGGTATTTATTGGAACGGCTGTGCTTTATATTGGTTGGTTTGGTTTCAATGCAGGCTCTGCGGGAAGTGCAAATGCAATTGCAGCCTTAGCATTTTTGAATACAGTGATTGCAACTGCGGGGGCGGTACTTTCTTGGACTTTATCTGAATGGCTAGTCAGAGGAAAGCCATCAATGTTAGGCAGTTGCTCGGGTTGTATTGCTGGACTGGTGGCAATTACGCCAGCAGCGGGTACAGTCGGTGTTATGGGCGCATTATTTATTGGTGTGACAGGTGGAATTATCGGGCTTTGGGGCGTTGTTATTTTAAAACGGTGGCTAAAAGCCGATGATGTTTGTGATGTTTTTGGCATTCATGGAACTTGTGGCATTGTGGGGTGTTTATTAACGGGGGTATTTACGGCTTCATTTTTAGGGGGAGTGGGTTATAGCGATGGCATGACATTAAGCAAGCAAGTTTTAATACAGTTAATGAGTGTTGTTATTACAGTGATTTGGTCAGGTGTTGTCGCTTATCTTAGCTTTAAAATCGCAGATAAGCTGGTGGGGTTACGGGTTTCTGAAGAAGAAGAGCATGATGGATTAGATTTAACTTCTCATGGTGAACGTGCTTATCAGCAGTAATTGTCTATTCCCCCTCTTTTGAGGGGGGAATATGTTTATTTAATTTTAGGGCGTTTTTGACGAATAACTCCCTCTTGAACGGATGAAGCAACTAATTGGCCATTCGTGTTAAAGAATTTACCTCTAACAAATCCTCTTCCTCCTGATGCCGAAGGGCTTTCAATCACATACAGTAACCAGTCATCAATACGGAATGGACGATGAAACCACATTGAATGGTCTATTGTTGCTACTTGAAGATTTGGGTCCATAAATCCTAAACCATAAGGTTGGAGTGCAGTGGGTAAGAAGTCAAAATCAGAAACATAGCCCAACATATATTGATGTAAAAAAGGATCTGATGGCATTTCACCACGACTACGGTACCAAACATAGCGTTCAGGGGGTGCCTTAGAATAGCCAAAAGGGCTAAAATATTGTACTGGACGAGCTTCAAAAGGAGTTTCTCTTAATGCTAAAGATTTAATCGGCTCTGGTAATTTAGGTGCCAATTTTTTCAAAATATCATCTTGTGAGATAAGCTCATTAGGAAAAGGAACATCAGGCATTGTATCTTGATGCTCAAAACCTTCCTCAAACTCTTGAAAAGAAACCGTCATATAGAAAATAGGTTTACCCTGTTGGATAGCACTGACTCTGCGTGTGCTAAATGAACCTCCATCACGAATAAATTCTACATCATAAATAATGGGTTTATGGCTATCACCGGGACGTAAAAAATAGCTGTGAAAGGAATTAATATAGCGATTATCTGCAATAGTTTGTTTTGCTGCATACAGTGCCTGTCCTACAACTTGACCACCAAAAACTTGAGGTAATCCTAAATCTTCGCTTTGCCCTCTAAATAGACCTTCTTCTATTTTTTCAAGTGCCATTAAATTGATGAGATCTTTCAATGCCTGACTCATAGTGTACCTGTACCATTAGATCGGGTTATTTTTTATAAAGTGATTATATACAATCCTAAAAATATAAAAAAATAATCTCCTTTTTATCTTCAATAGCAACCTAATGATAAATGAACATAGGCAATGAGATTATTGTTTATTAGCTTATTGAATACGATCTTATGGGTTTATGAAAGACAAAAAGAGCGCTAAAGGTAGATGAATAAGAGATATGCCTTAATTTGGGTAATTAATCATCACTTAGGCTCACTGTCCTTGCTATTTTTGTGAGTTTAAAACATAATGCGTGACGTCTTAGCAATAAGACAATCTATGGGGTCTTGTTGGTTCTCCCGCAACGCTAACTTGTTAACTCGGTCAGGTCCGGAAGGAAGCAGCCATGGCAGGTGTCGCGTGTGCCGGGATGTCGCTGGCAAGGCCCCACCCAATTTCTAGCCTTCGTAATTTATCTCTTCCTAATTTTCCACTAATACGCTTTTTGTGTGTTATTTCCCCATTTTTGAATATCAACATTACGTATGTAGAAAATAATAAATTCAATGTATATGGCCGTATTTTTAGAAAACGAATGATGATATTTATAATATGGAAGGGGAATTTTGGGTAAAATAATGCAGTCATGCCGTAATAAGTTAACGGCATGATGGTGTGTAATCATACTACTGATAAGAAAACGTGAATAAAAACGATATCTAAATTAAGAACTAATAACCCTACTACTATAAAAAATAAAAATAGCAAAAATAAAATTAAGGTAATTAAATAGAACTAAATTATCTTACAAATTTCCAAACAGATGCTGGAATTTTGTCATAGAGTTTATTCATTGTGAGCTCAGCTAAACGATGATCAGCCGCTGAATAAAATAGCTCCAGCTCATCATCAGAGAGTTCGTATTTATTTTTTTCAATTACTCGCTCTAATGTTTCGATTGAGGTGCATTTTCTTAAACGCATTAGATAGTCTGTCTTAGTCATGTTGTCTTTTCTCTATTATTTAGAATAAAACTAAAGATAATTAAATTTACTTAATATAACTTTTGGGGTTGTTGGCTATAAGGGTTAAAAGCGAATGATTTAACTCTTTCCAATTATTGATGTCTGAGTAAGAAATTGATGTATTACCAAATAAACGATATGTTTCTTCAAGGTACTCTTCTATAAGAGTGTTAATTATTTGTTTATCTGGGTGTTTAATCTTAAATTTCCAACTAAAGTCCATAATGTGTTCAATTAAGACATTAAGGTCAACGCTTTTTGTGCTACTCAGATCATTGTGCCAAACGGTGTTGCCTTTATCTAATGAGCCTAAAGCTTGCTGTAATAGCTCTTCACATAAAAACGACAATTCAGCTAAATCTACTTTTTCTGGTGAATATTCGTCCATAACTTATCGTGGCTGAATTAATAGAAAATATTCATTAATAATGGTAAATACGTAGAGTTAGACTTATTAATGAGACACTTCACATAATTCATTAATGGATTAATAAAAAAACACAAAATCGAGATTGGGCATTTATATTTACCCGTATGCTAAAAGAGTTTAATAATTATATATATTATTTCTAACAAAGTAATAGCATACCAAAAGATGATATCAAATACTCATTGCATACAAGGAAGTTTAAAAAACACACAATAAAATGTTTCTTTGCTTAATATAGCACTATTATCGCATAAGTCACTATCTGAACAACAGAATTTTGTCTATTTTCGTAAAAATTAATATATTCCAATCAAGATGGTAATTTTTTAACATTATGATTATCTTTGTTTTTATTGTGTTTTACATGTTTAAGCGTGTAAATGAGGTCTATTTAGCGTTGTTATTTATAAATAACAGTCTGTTTGATTTTGACAAAAAGTCATATATAAGAAAAAAAATAAAATGAGTTTATTGATTAAAGAGATATTTTTTTAAAATAATATACTGAGATAAGTTTTCATTTTAAATGATATATCAATAGATAAAGAAAAAGGTCGCTTACGCGACCTTTTTGGTATTCACTGATAAATTAGTGTGAATTACTTGGATGCTCTAAATCTTCGTTTTTCTTCGCAAATCGTCTACGGATCACGACGAAGAAAATAGGAACAAAGTAGATAGCAAGAGAGGTTGCGGCAATCATACCACCAAATACACCTGTACCTACTGAGTTCTGTGCACCAGAACCTGCACCATTACTTAATACCAGAGGAATAACCCCTAACATAAAGGCCAAAGAGGTCATTAGAATTGGACGTAGACGCATTCTAACAGAGTCTAACGTTGCTTCTATGAGTCCTTTGCCTTCTTTTTCCATCAAGTCTTTGGCGAATTCAACAATCAAGATTGCGTTTTTCGCCGATAACCCAATGGTTGTTAAGAGCCCAACCTTAAAGTAAACGTCGTTCTCAAGGCCTCGGAATGTGGTAAACAATAGCGCACCAATAACACCCAGAGGAACCACGAGCATAACGGAGAACGGTACTGACCAGCTTTCATAAAGAGCCGCAAGGCAGAGGAATACAACTATCAAGGAAATGGTATACAGCGCAGGCGCTTGGTTACCAGATAAACGTTCTTGATATGACATTCCTGTCCATTCATAACCAATACCACTTGGTAATTTACTTGCGAGATCTTCCATCATTAGCATTGCATCACCACTACTTTGACCCGGTGTTGCACTACCTTGAATTTGGACAGCAGGTAAACCGTTATAACGCTCTAAACGTGGAGAGCCATATAACCAAGGATCTTTACTTGTATCAATGAATGATGAGAATGGAACCATCTGACCGACATTGTTACGAACATAAAGATTACCAATATCTTGTGGCAACATGCGGAATTGTGATTCAGCTTGAACATAAACTTTCTTAACACGACCACGGTCGATAAAGTCGTTTACGTAGCTACCACCAAACATGGTACCTAATGTTGAATAGATATCGCTGATTGCAACACCTTGAGCCTGCGCTTTTTCTAGGTCAATATATAGACGATACTGTGATGTATCTTCCTGACCATTAGGGCGCACACCCGTTAACATTTGAGGTTGTTGTGCAGCAAGTCCAAGAAGTTGATTTCGGGCTTCCATCAGTTTTTCATGACCGAGGTTAGCTTTATCGACTAACTCGAATTCGAAACCACCCGCAGAACCTAATTCAACAATCGCTGGAATGTTAAAGGAGTAAACAAAGGCTTCTTTAATTTGGGATAATGCCATATTGGCACGACCTACAATTGCCGGAACTTTGTCTTCATCTGCTTTACGTTCATCCCAATCATTCAATACAACGAAGACCAGACCCATATTTTGGCCTTGACCACCGAAGCCGAAGCCACTTACGGTAAAGACGGATTTAACGAGTTCTTTTTCATCGGTATTGAAGTAGTCGTTTACTCTTTCTAATACGTCTTGAGTCTGTTCTTGTGTGGAGCCCGCAGGTAACTGAACCATTGTCAGTAATACCCCTTGGTCTTCCTCTGGTAAGAACGATGCAGGTAAGCGAATAAACATTAATGCCATGCCTGCGACTAATAAAACGTAAATTAATAAGTAACGGCCAGTACCGCGAAGAGTACGGGATACACTGTCAGTATAGTGATGGCTGCTTTTTTCAAAGGTGCGGTTAAACCAACCAAAGAAGCCGGTTTGCACACCATGACTGCCTTTTGGTATTGGTTTTAACATTGTGGCACAAAGTGCCGGTGTTAAAATCAATGCAACGAAAACAGACAGAACCATTGCTGATACGATGGTGATAGAGAACTGGCGATAAATCGCACCTGTTGAACCACCAAAGAATGCCATTGGAATAAATACCGCAGAAAGCACGAGGGCGATACCCACCAGTGCACTTTGGATTTGTCCCATCGACTTACGTGTAGCTTCTTTCGGAGATAGACCTTCTTCTTGCATAACACGTTCGACGTTTTCAACCACAACGATGGCGTCATCCACCAGAAGCCCGATGGCAAGCACCATCGCGAACATCGTCAAGGTATTTATCGAATAACCGAACGCCGAGAGTATGGCGAAGGTACCTAACAATACAACAGGTACTGCAATGGTTGGAATTAACGTAGCTCGGAAGTTCTGTAAGAACAGATACATAACTACGAATACCAGCATAATTGCTTCAATAAGCGTTTTTACCACTTCGAAAATAGAGATCTTAACGAACGGCGTTGTATCATAAGGATAAACGACCTCTAATCCCGCTGGGAAGAACGGTTCCATTTCAGCTAATGCAGCACGCACAGCGGTTGCTGTATCTAATGCGTTAGCGCCCGTTGCTAGCTTAATACCGATACCAGAAGCGGGTAATCCATTAAAACGAGCAACAGTACTGTAGTTTTCAGCACCCATCTCAACTACACCGAGATCTTTTAGCTTAACCTGTGAACCGTCTGTATTGACTTTCATCAGGATATCGCCGAATTGTTCTGCGTTATTAAGTCGAGTTTGAGCAATGATAGAGACGTTTAAACGCTGACCAGGTACAGGAGGCGTTCCCCCTAATTGACCTGCTGCCACTTGGTTATTTTGTGCTTTAATCGCATTAGTAACATCAAGTGTTGTCATGTTGTATTTCACCAGTTTATCTGGGTCTAACCAGATACGCATTGCGTATTGAGTACCAAATAACTGGGTTTCACCCACACCGGTTACACGGCTTAACGGGTCTTTAATCGTTGCACCCACATAGTCTGCGATATCATCTTGTGTCATTGAACCGTCATTTGAGATGAAACCGGCGACCATCAAGAATGAACTTGAGGATTTATCAACACTAATCCCTTGCTGTTGCACTTCCTGAGGTAATAGCGGCATTGCCAATTGCAGTTTATTTTGCACTTGGACTTGCGCGATATCAGGATCAGTACCTGCTTCAAAGGTCAGAGTGATATTCATCATACCTGCAGAGTCACTGGTTGCAGACATATACACCATGTTATCGATACCATTCATATTTTGTTCGATAACTTGGGTAACTGTATTCTGCACCGTAGTGGCGTCAGCACCTGGATAAACCGCAGAGATAGAAATCGCTGGCGGTGCAATCGTTGGATACTGGGCAACAGGCAGTTTGATGAGTGCCAGAAGACCTGCGAGCATGGTAATTATCGCAATTACCCACGCAAATATCGGTCTATCTATAAAAAACTTAGGCATGGATCACCGACTCCTTATTGAGGATTCTTAGCTGGCTCAGTTTGTTCAGGTGATGGCTTCGCATCTAAATTCTCTTCTTGAGGTGTTACGGTCATTTTTGGTTTTGCTTTTTGCAATCCAGAAACGATAACGCGCTCACCTACCTGAACACCACTAGTTACTAGCCATTTATTACCAACAGCTTGTGATACTTGAATAGTACGAACTTCAACAACGTTGTCTTTATTAACAACCATTGCTGTTGCATCACCACGCGCAGTACGAATAACAGCTTGTTGTGGGATTAAAATAGCATCTTGACGAATACCATTTTCTAATTTAGTACGAACAAACATACCTGGTAATAGTTCCCCTTTCGGGTTAGGTACGATAGCTCGCATAGTAATAGAACCTGTTGTTTCATCAACAGTGACATCAGAAAACTCTAAATGCCCTTTCTGTGCATAAGATTGCCCATTGGTCAGTGTTAAATGCACAACCGGTTTACCTTGCTCTTGGCGAATAGCACCACTATCAATTTCATTTTTTAATTTCAGATAATCTTCACTCGATTGTGTCACATCGACATAAATCGGATCGATTTGCTGAACAGTTGTCAGTGCAACTTGTTGACCCATTGAAACCAATGCGCCTTCAGTGACAGTTGATTTACCTGAACGGCCTGAAATTGGAGATGTTACTTTTGTGTATTCAAGATTGATTTTTGCACTTGTCACAGCAGCTTCTGCAGCTCTAACAGCAGCAACGGCTTGTGCGTATTGAGATGTTGCGGCATCAAAATCTTGTTTACTGACATAGTTTGTACCTAGCAGAGGCTTATAACGCTCCACAGTGAGACGCGCTATTTCAGCATTTGCTTTCGCTTTCGCAAGTTCAGCTTGTGCACTATTTAAAGTTGCTTCAAAAAGAGCTGGGTCGATTTGGTACAGTGATGTACCTGCTTCTACATAGCTTCCTTCTGTGTAATTGCGCTTTAAAATAATACCGCCAACTTGAGGGCGAACTTCAGCAATACGGAAAGCTGATGTACGACCTGGTAAATCAGTGGTGATTGTCAGAGCTTGCGCTCCTAAAGTCACAACACCTACAGCCGGAGCAGGAGGAGGCCCCCCAGCAGACTGTTTAGCTTTGTCGTCACATCCAGCAAGAACCAAGCTGCCTGATAGCACTAACAGAGCCAGAGGCAAAACCCCTCTGTTTTTTCGCATAAGAAAACCTCTATTCAAACGTTGTTTCCCGGGATAAAAATAATTAAGTTGATGATTGATTGCGATGTATAGTACAAACATACATGAATGTATGTAAATTAACTTCAGTCAAAATCGAGGATTAATGGCACGAAAAACTAAACGGCAGGCACAAGAGACAAGACAGCAGATTATTGATGCTGCACTTAGGCTGTTTACTGTGCAAGGCGTTTCTGCCACATCACTTTCAGATATTGCAGCCGCTGCAGGAGTTACCCGTGGTGCAATATATTGGCACTTTAAAAATAAAGTGGATTTATTTACTGAAGCGTGCGAACTCACCGACTTAAAAATAGAATCTTTAGAAATAGAGTATCAAACAAAATACCCAGATGATCCACTATTTGTATTAAGAGAATTGCTTATTTACATATTGACATCGATTGTCGAAGATCCTAAACATAATGCACTTTTAGAAATATATTTCCATAAATGCGAATTTGTCGGTGAAATGACACCAATTGTTGAAATTCGCAGAGAATTGTGTGCAGCTGATTACTCTAGAATAGAGCAATCTTTATCTCGTTGTGTTGAAAAAAAACAACTTCCTGCCAACCTTAATTTAAGATGAGCCGCCATTATGTTAAGAGCTATGATGACTGGTCTTGCTGAAAATTGGTTATTTTCACCAGAAAGTTTTTCTATCAAAGATGAAAGTCAATATTTGGTTGATAGCTTTATTGATATGATAAAGCACAGTGCAAATATGAGAATATCTGCGTCCTCTTAATTTATAATTAAACAAAAGGAAGACATTTATGAGTAAGGTCTTAGTTATTGCTAATGGTGCAGCTTATGGTAATGAGTCATTATTTAACGCGTTGCGTTTATCTATTACATTAAAAGAACAACACCCAGAAACTCAATTAAATATCTTTTTAATGTCAGATGCTGTTACAGGGGCTTTAGCTCGCCAACAGCCTAAAGAAGGTTATAACTTACAACAAATGCTGGAAATTTTAACGGCACAAAATGTTCCGGTTAAATTATGCAAAACATGTACAGATACTCGTGGTATCAGTGATTTACCATTAGTTGATGGTGCAGAGTTAGGTACATTAGTTGATTTGGCACAATGGACGCTCGATGCGGATAAAATTCTAACATTCTGATTGTCACTTCATTTTCTCAGGCGAGAAACAACCCAAGCAACTTGTTCTGTTTACACTGCCAATTGAATGTAATTGGATTATACTAATAAACAGTTTTTCAATATTAATTGAACAAGTTGCTTAACCATGCGGATACAAACTTTTTTTTCTCAATTCAATAATCGAATGACGACGATTGTCGCCGCCACTGCTATTATTTTTATTCTTTGGTGCCTCTCCATTACCTCAGTTTTAGCTGCGGTTCCCAGTAATTTACCTACTCAAGAAAATATTCAAAACCAGCTTAATTTATTAAATAAACGTAGTGAGTTAAGCGCAGAAGATAAATTAACAATTGCGGATTTAGAACAATCTCTTTTATTACTCGATAATATTCAACAGCTAGAAAAAAAATCAGTAAATTACGATAAAACGGTAGATCAACTACCTGAAAAGCTGCGTAGTACGCAATATCAACTTAATCAATTAAAGCAAAAAGTCGCCAATAAAGAAGTGGGTGACTACCAAAAATCATTGGAAGCATTGCCATTATCAACATTAGAATCACAATTAGAAAGTGTTTTACAATCCTTACAAAAATCCCAAGATGATTTAGCTAATTACAGTAATGAACTTATCGTATTACAGACACAACCTGAAAGAGCCCAATCTATTTTATTTAATAATTCAGATAGATTGCAACAAATAAGGACATTGCTGAATAAAAGTAGTGCAGATAAAGCACAAATGCGGCCTTCTGCTGTGCAGTTATTACAATTAGAGCAATATTATCTTCAGCAACAAAATAATTTTCAAAAGCGTACATTACAGTCAAATGTGCAATTACAAAGCTTGTTACAACTCCAACGTGACTATAGCTCTGCGTATATAGACCTTTCACAGGAACGTGCACAACTGCTTCAAGATGCTATCAGTGATAAACGTCTAGACAGTTCAGAAGAAACAGCTAAAGAAGCACAAAGCACAGAACTAGATAATCAAGCCATTAATACTGATCCATTCTATTTAGCGCAAACAGAAATCAATAAGCATCTTAGTGATAAACTGATCGTTACAACACAAAATAATAACGAACTAAATCGCCATAGCTTAATGGTGAAAAATCGCTTAGATAGAGCCATCCAATCTGAACGAAACCTAAAAGAACAAATTGATGTATTAAAAGGAAGTTTATTACTTTCCAGAATTTTATTTGAAGAGCAAGTTGATTTACCAGATGGTATTTTTATTAATAATTTGCCTGATAAAATTGCTGATTTGCGGTTAGAGCAATTTGAAATTAATAAACAACGTGATCAGATAATACAACCCAATATCTATATTGATCGGTTGATGCAGGAATACCAAATCACGCATCCTGAAGTCACCGATCCTAATGCACTAAAAGAGTTACATAGTGCATTAGAATTACTTGTTGATGCGCGTCGGGAGTTGCTTGATAAACTTAATAATCAATTAGGTAATCAAATTTCAGGCTCGATTAACCTGCAAATGGATCAGCAACAATTACGCAGTGTCGTAAGCTCTTTAGAAAGTACATTAGCACAACAAATTTTCTGGGTGAGTAGTAATAAACCTATCAATCTCAATTGGTTTTCAACGTTTCCTTCACAAGCGGTGGCAGAATTCCAAAGTTTTAAATTGAATTGGTCAAATGAAAATCTGTTGATCGGGGCTAAGAAATCACTCCCTGTCCTTATTGCCCTGATCCTGTTTGGTTTAATACTAATTTGGCAACGTAAAAAACTTGATACTCAGTTTGAAAAACTTAATGGGGACATTAATAAGCTCAATAAAGATTCTCAGCTACATACACCACTGGCGTTAGGTATTGTTTTCTTAAAAACATTACCTCTTTCTTGTTTTGTTTTAGCGATTGGCTATTGGCTAATAAATAGTTTTAACGTGCAACAAGAGTTTATCTGGTCTTTTGCTTGGCAATTTGCGGTATTTTGGCTGATGTTTGAATGGTCTTATCGTTTAATGTCTGATAATGGCGTTGCTGTAAAACATTTTAAAATCCCTGTAGAGCGAGTTCAGCAAAATCGTAAACGTTTATTGCGTCTTTCTCTTCCTATGTTGCCGATTATTTTACTTTCTGCTTACGGTATTAATAACCCATTATCACTGGTGGGCGATGTTATTGGGCAGTTGGTTGCGATTATTTCACTGTTTTGTATTAGTTTATGTGCATTGCCGTTTTGTCGCGAAATGTGGCAAGAAAAGGGTAATCATGTTGTTAGAACGGTTGTGATCACCCTATTAACGTTCTCGCCTTTAATTTTAATGGGATTAGTGATTTTTGGTTATTACTATACGGCGTTGCGTTTAGCAAATCGCTGGATTGATAGCTTATATCTGCTTATGTTGTGGTTTATTGCTTATCATGCCAGTTTACGGGGATTAACCGTGGCGGCTCGAAGACTTGCTTACCGTCGAGCTCTTGAGCGTAGACAAGCGATGTTAAAAGAAAAAAAAGAGGGCGAAGATAATAGTCTGGAGCCTATCCAAGAGCCTCCAATGGATATGGATCAAATCAATCAGCAATCATTAAGACTGACAACAATGATTTTGTTTATCATTTTTGCGTCTAGTTTCTACGGGATTTGGTCCGATTTTATTACTGTATTTACCTATTTAGATGGTATTTCACTCTGGAGTTATACATTACCCACAGAGTTAGGGAATGTTGTTAAAGCCGTCACAGTGGCAGATCTTTTATTGTCTGTTTCTATCATGGCAATCTCTTGGTTTATGACGCGAAATTTACCGGGTTTATTAGAGGTATTAATTTTATCGCGTATCAAACTGCAACAAGGCGCTTCTTACGCTATTACGACTATTTTAACCTACGTTATTATTGCAATAGGTACTATTGTCTCTCTGGGTATATTAGGTGTGGCATGGGAAAAGCTACAATGGTTAGCGGCGGCTTTAACGGTAGGATTAGGGTTTGGTTTACAAGAAATATTCGCAAACTTTGTGTCTGGTTTAATTATTTTGTTCGAAAGGCCTGTCAGAATTGGTGATACGGTTACTATTGGTAGTTATTCCGGTACTGTTAGCCGAATTCGAATTAGAGCAACAACAGTGACAGATTTTGATCGCAAAGAAGTGATTATTCCTAATAAAGCCTTTGTAACAGAACGACTTATTAACTGGACATTATCCGATACTGTCACACGCATTATTATTCAGGTAGGGGTGGCATATGGATCTGATCTTGATAAGGTCAAAGCTATCTTAATGAAAGCAGCGAAAGAGAATACCAGAGTGATGACTGAACCTGAGCCCGTCGTGTTATTTACCGAGTTTGGCGCCAGTACGTTAAACCACGATTTACGTTTTTATGTCAGAACATTAGGTGATAGAAGCATTGCAATTGATGAAGTAAACCGTGCAATTGATAAGCTTTGTAATGAAAACGATATTAATATTGCGTTTAACCAACTTGATGTTTATTTGCATAATAAACAAGGTGATGAAGTACAAGAGGTAAAACGACCCCTTGATGGTTCGACACCTGAAGCCAATACCCCTTTTGCTTAATTAAGGGGCGTGTTTGTTGATTGTGTCGCCAATTTGTTTTCATAATCTTGGCGAACAATCTCAAGGGCTTCTAGTGCTGTTTTAGGATCAATATGGTGACTTTCAAGTAAGTAGATAAGATCAACGGCCAACTGAACAGATTTTGGTGCTTCTTTTAAACTCATAATTATCGCCTTTAAAATTTATCTTCTTGGTTTTCAATGCTTTTTTCAATAGAGAAAAGGGCGTTTTTACAACGTGCTAGGCGATTCTCAAGTGCGGCAATCTCTTTTTGCAATTCTTGTTGTTGCATAAAACTCTGTGCTTGCGTTAATGAAAGCTCTCTATCTTGGATCATGGCGTGTAATCTGCGCTCATAATCCTGATGTTGGGCAAGTTTTTGGTATAAATCGACACTTTTTTTTCGTTGAGTAAGCTGGTTCTCTTGCTTTCTTAGTGTTTGTGTCGATAATTCACGAGTTAATGCTTCTATTTGTTGTAGGATTTGTGTGGCCAGAAATTTAACCTGCTGGCTTCGTTGTGCCTCAACACAAGCGATTAACTGGGTAAAATTATCGCGGATCTGTTGCATATAGCCGCCAAGTGAATCACTCCGGCGGTGGAACAGTGCTGTGTCGAAGCAAGGTGCTGCAATTTTTTTGTTTGCAATAGGTGCCAGTGTTTCGGCAAGATTGTCTATCTGTTTTTTAAACAAGCTTAAAGGATCGGGTTTATTCATCTGGTTCTTGTTCCTGGTTTGATAAAAACATGAATTGACTTAAAGCAACAAAAAAAGAGTTGTTAACTGGCTTTCTGTTGCATTTTAACGGCATATTGCATAGATTCTATCGTTTCGTTTTTTATTATGGCACTGATTATGACTGCTAACGCGCAACAACTGCAATTTATTAAAGACAGTATTGAAACCATTCCTGATTATCCAAAAGAAGGGATATTATTCCGTGATATCACTACATTACTGGATAATCCTGCTGCATATCAGGCAACCATTGATTTATTGGTAGAACACTATCAAGGTCAGGGTATCACTAAAGTCGTGGGTACCGAAGCTCGCGGTTTCCTATTTGGTGCTCCGGTTGCTTTACGCCTCGGCGTTGGTTTCGTTCCTGTTCGTAAAAAAGGTAAATTGCCTCGCGAAACGCTCAGTGAAACTTATGATTTGGAATACGGCACAGATACTTTAGAGATCCACAAAGATAGCATTACGGATAAAGACAAAGTATTAATGGTTGATGATTTACTGGCAACAGGTGGCACCATTGAAGCAACTGCACGTCTTATCCGTCGCTTAGGTGGAACCGTGACAGAAGCTGCATTTATTATCTGCTTACCTGATTTAGGCGGTATTGAACGCTTAGAAAAACAAGGTGTTCACAGCTTTACTCTGGTTGATTTTCCAGGACATTAATTTCTTCACTGTTTAAAATGGGGTGATATACGCCATTATTTTAAACATGAGTAATAGTGCGGGTGCTTTTGTTTTATTTATGATGTGATATATAAATATCTACGGCCCGCACAATTGATTTTCCTCTCTAATACATGTCAAATATTTGACGGTTCTTTCATCAATATCTCATTTGTTTCTGACAAATCTCGCTCAATGGGGCGTCCCTGTGTTAGCATAGAGATAAATCTCGTTCAAATTTAGCGGAATCAATGAGCTATCAGGTACTTGCCCGTAAGTGGCGCCCACAAACTTTTAACGATGTTGTCGGTCAACGTCATGTGTTGACGGCTTTAGCTAATGGTCTTGATCATCAGCGACTTCATCATGCCTATCTTTTTTCTGGCACTCGAGGTGTCGGAAAAACCACTATTGCCCGATTATTTGCCAAAGGGCTCAATTGTGAAACAGGTATTACGAGTAAACCTTGTGGTCAATGTGCAAATTGCCTTGAAATAGAACAAGGGCGTTTTGTCGATTTAATCGAAATCGATGCTGCATCACGTACCAAGGTAGAAGATACCCGTGAATTGCTTGATAATGTGCAATATGCGCCAGCACGTGGACGTTTTAAAGTCTACTTGATTGACGAAGTTCACATGCTTTCTCGCCACAGTTTTAATGCGCTATTAAAAACATTAGAAGAACCACCAGAGCACGTTAAGTTTCTACTGGCGACAACCGATCCACAAAAATTACCAGTCACGATTTTATCGCGTTGCTTGCAATTTCATTTGCGCGCATTAGACATTGACCAAATTGCGACGCAACTCGAAAAAGTGCTTACTGCCGAACACATCGAAAATGATGTAAGAGCACGCCAGCTTATTGCTCGTGCCGCCGATGGTAGTATGCGAGACGCTTTAAGCTTAACAGATCAAGCTATAGCAAGTGGTGAAGGCGTTGTCACAGCAGATGTTGTAAGCCAAATGCTTGGCACTATTGATGATGCACAACCTTTAGCATTGATTGAAGCACTGGTAAAAGCAGATGGTCAACAAGTGATGTCGTTGGTCAATGAAGTGGCTTCAAGAGGAACTGATTGGGAAAGCTTCTTGGTTGAAACACTTTCATTATTGCATCAAATTGCCATGCTGCAATTATTGCCTAGTGAGGATAATCCCCAAGAACAATTTACCCAAGAGCGTTTACGCCTATTGGCTAAATCTGTTTCACCACAAGATTTACAACTCTATTATCAAACCTTATTAGTTGGACGAAAAGAACTGGCTTATGCGCCAGATAGACGCATGGGCGTTGAAATGACGCTATTAAGGGCGTTAGCTTTTCATCCCAAAACAGTGATTGATGAGGTTTCTTCTGCGCCATTAGCGCAAACTTTGCCTTCTACGTCATCGACAACGAATCGAATGCCAGTGAGTCATGCGCAACAAGTGCCACAAACTCATTCGTCACAAAATACACGTTCTTCTTCGCCCATGGATAATGCCTCGTTAGGTAATAGTCCAGCGGCACAACTTTTAAGAGCACGGCAGGCAATAAAGGGGACAGAACAACAAACCCCGCCAAAAAAGTCTGAACCGGCGACGCCAAATCAGGCTAAGCCGGCTGCTAGTGCATTAGAACGGCTAGCAGCCGTGAGTGAAAGACGCCAACAAGTTGCTAAGCGTCAATCTAATCCTAATGCACCTGAAAAAAAGAAAAAAGAAGCGTATCAATGGCGTCCACAAAATCCTGAGTTGATGTCAACGCAAGAGACAGTGTCTTCGCCTAAAGAAATTAAAGAAGTTCTCGAATACGAAAAAACGCCAGAATTAGCAGCCAAAATTGCGAAAGAATCACAAGAAAGAGATGCGTGGGCTGCTGAAATTGAAAAAATGCCATTACCTAAGTTGGTGCAACAACTGGCATTGAATGCGTATAAAGAGACAGTAAGTGAAGAAAATGTGATTTTGCATTTACGAACTAGACAGAAACATTTAAATTCAGCAAATGCATTACGCACACTCACAAATGCATTAAGTGAATTGCATGGAAAAGCAATTTCACTCACAATTATAGAAGATGATAATCCAGCGGTAAAAACGCCGTTGGAGTGGCGACAAGCCATTTATGATGAAAAATTGGCGTTATCGCGTCAATCGATTATTACGGATAAAACAATTCAAACATTACAGCAATATTTTGATGCTGAATTGGATGAAGAGAGTATCCGACCTGTTTAATCGCAACATATTGTATGACTTCATACTGTGTGGCTTTTACAAAGAGAGACAATTATGTTCGGAAAAGGTGGTTTGGGCAATCTGATGAAGCAAGCCCAACAAATGCAAGACAAAATGCAACAAATGCAAGAAGAGATCGCAAACTTAGAAGTGACCGGTGAATCTGGCGCTGGCTTAGTCAAGATCACTATCAATGGTGCTCATAATTGCCGTCGTGTTGAAATCGATCCTAGTCTGTTAGAAGATGACAAAGAGATGTTAGAAGATCTGATTGCTGCCGCCTTTAATGATGCTGCGCGTCGTATTGATGAAACGCAAAAAGAGAAAATGGCCTCTGTCTCTAATGGTATGCAATTACCACCAGGCTTTAAGATGCCATTCTAATGCAAACTAGCCCACTTCTTGAATCATTAATGGAAGCGTTGCGTTGTTTACCCGGCGTCGGGCCTAAATCAGCGCAACGAATGGCTTTCCAACTGCTTCAGCGTGATAGAAGCGGTGGTATGCGGCTTGCACAAGCGTTAACACGTGCAATGTCTGAAATCGGTCATTGCTGTGATTGCCGAACTTTTACTGAAGAAGAGCGTTGTACTATTTGTGCCAATGCTCGTCGCCAGCAAAATGGGCAAATTTGTGTTGTGGAAAGTCCTGCGGATATTCATGCTATCGAGCAGACAGGGCAGTTTGCGGGTCGATACTTTGTTTTAATGGGACATTTATCCCCTTTAGATGGTATCGGACCGATGGATATAGGTTTAGATAGGCTTGAAGAGCGTTTGAGTCAGGAAACAATTTCAGAAGTTATCTTGGCTACAAACCCGACTGTGGAAGGTGAAGCAACAGCCAACTATATTGCTGAGATCTGTGCTCAGTATGATATTACAGCAAGTCGGATTGCTCACGGGGTTCCTGTGGGAGGCGAGCTTGAAATGGTTGATGGTACAACACTTTCACACTCTATTGCTGGACGCCAAAAGATCCACTATTAACATCATAAATCAATTATTAAAAAAGCACCTTTTACTTGATGTAATAAGGTGCTTTTTTTCATTTAACACCATGGAAAGCTTCGCAATTTTTATTAAAAGTAAGGTAATTACCCTTTAAAATTTCTTTTTCTAAGAAATATCTTTATCTTCAATTTATTCCTTTTTTCTTTCTGATGAATTTAGCACCTTTATGTTACATTAATCATTATCATGAAAAATAATGACTGAATGATGGAGCATCTTATGATCCCTGACGTAGCCTTAGTTGATAACAGTGAACAACGTACCCCTCTGATCTTAGTATTAGATAGCTCCGGTAGTATGTATGGTCAGCCTATTCAACAATTAAATGAAGGCCTTAAGCTACTAGAACAAGAACTAAAAAATGATGTTATTGCAGCAAAACGCGTGCGTATTTTAGTGATTGAGTATGGTGGATATGATCAATGTACTGTGCATGGTGATTGGAAAGATGCTATGGATTTTACCGCCCCCATTTTAGAAGCAAATGGCACAACCCCGATGGGGCAAGCTGTTACGCTGGCGCTTGAAGAAATAGAAGCTGAAAAACAGCGCTTTAAACAAGCAGGTGTTGCTTATACACGTCCTTGGTTATTTTTAATGTCTGATGGTGTACCAACCGATCAATGGGAACAAGCAGCGCAGCTTTGTCGCGAAGCAGAAGAAAACCAAAAAACAGCTGTATTTCCGATTATGGTTGATGGTGCATCAGCAGAAGTGATGGGAAGTTTTAGTTGTAATGGTGTTAATGGCGTGAAAATGCTTAAAGGGTTGCAATTTAAAGAATTATTCTTGTGGTTAAGTGCCAGTATGCAAGTGGTTTCTCAATCAACGCCGGGTGGCACTGCACAATTACCGTCAACAGATCCTTGGGCGAGTGTACCTGTTTGATGAACGATTGGTTAGCTTATGGGGCATCGGTGACAGGAATTGCCCATCAAGAACGTCAAATTCCCTGTCAAGATGCTTATTTTATTCGTCGTAAAGGTGAGTATCTTATCGCTGCTGTTTGTGATGGTGCTGGCTCCTCTCGTTATAGTGAGCAAGGTGCTCAGCTCGTTGCTCGGTTATTTACGTTACGTATCACAGAGTGGCCAAACATTAATTTATTAACCGAAAAACAGATAACACAAGGCGTAAAACAACTTATTGAAGATATTCGCCTCCAACTGGCTGAATATGCAGAAATAAAACAATGTGCGCTTAATGAATATGCATCAACACTGGTAGCATGTTGGGTTGGTGATGATAGTGGCTATTTATTCCATTTGGGTGATGGTATTGCAGTAGTGGAATATTGCGATGGTACAAGTTATGTATCACGACCTGAAAATGGAGAATATGCTAATCAAACGTGGTTTGTGACGTCAGAAAATTGGGAAGCGCATTTACGCGTTATTCCTCTTGATAAACCAGTAAAACAAGTTATTTTGATGTCTGATGGTGTACAGCCTTTTGCCATGAATAAAGCGTGTGATGCCCTTTATGAACCGTTTATCACGCCAGTGATCCGTTATTTAAAAACAGTATCTGAAGATAGCGGAAGTGAAGCGCTCGCGGGAACATTAGCCGACCCTCGGACACATTCAATTACGGGGGATGATAAAACTTTAGTGATTTGTATCAGGGATGAAGAGTTGTGGTAAAAGCGAGAAAAAAAGGGATGGCGATATCTGGGACGACACAACTACAAGATGAAAATGGCAAGATTTATCAGATTGGCGATTTGATAAAAAGTGGGGGGGCAGGGAGTGTTAGTCACATTAACAATGCACCTTTCCAAGTATCAAAAGTTTATCATGATAAAATTGATAAAGCCTATTATCTGAAAAAAATTACCGCAATGCAGAAACTAGAGCCCACATTAAAGGCCGTTTCTGTTAATGATATCCCAATAATTCAACTCGCCTGGCCTCAAGCACGTTTATACAATAGTCAAAAGCAATTTGTTGGCTTCGTGATGCCTGAACTTGATGTGAAAAACACCATTGAGTTGGAATATATTCTTCAAGAGCGTCAAGCTAAAGCCCATCATTTACCCACAGGAATGGGCGCTAAAGTTATCCTTGCTTATAATCTTTGTTCATTGATTGATGCATTGCATCAACAAGGGCATCGTATTATTGATATGAAGCCATTAAACCTGCGGTTTTATAAATCAAGTTTGTATATGTCTCTTCTTGATTGTGATGGTTTTAGTATTCAAGGGGAAAACATACGCTATCCCGCAGGACAATTTACTGTCGAATATTTAGCACCAGAATTTCAAGCAAAACAAGCTATCCCACAAGACCAAGAAGAGCGACAAGATCTATTTGCCTTAGCCGTTATTATTTTTCAACTGCTTAATTTTGGTATCCATCCTTTTAGTGGCCGCCCTAAAAACGATACAGTTCCTACGGATATTCCTAGACGTATTGCTGGTCGTTTTTATGGTTATGGTGTGAAGGCTCATAATTTAATTACCCCAAATGTTGCTAGTGGCCATAAACAATTACCTGATAAACTGAGAACATTATTTGATAAAGCTTTTTCAGGAAATCCTACATTAAGACCCAGTGCGAAAACATGGGCTACGGCGCTTTATGAATACGCACAACCTGAAAAGCAGCAAATATTGGTATGTCAGAAGGATAAAAAACACCAATATTTTGCGGGTAAAGCCTGTGCTGCATGTGCGAGACAAACCCAGCTACAGCAAGTAGCTATAACTCAAAAACAAAGTCAAACACAACGAGAGCAAATACGCCAAAATAGCGTCAAAAATGCTAATGTTAGACACAGCCCCATACATACGGCTCCAGCTAAACCAATACAGCCACCTGCTATTTTTATCGCGTTAAAACAAGCAATAAGTAAAGTTCCTGCTGTTATTTTTCACACCGCTATTGCCATCATAGCGCCGATTATTTTCGGATTATTTTTGATGTATTTTATTCCGCAAGGAATAAGTGGCGATTTAGGTTTTACTTGGATCACTGACTTAATAAAAGCGAATTATATTGAGCAGCTACTAATAACAATGTTAAGTGTGATTTTTTTAATGATGATAGCCATTATTATACTCATCATTTTTATTCTCCCTTCATTACGTATTTTGAAAAGAAAACCTTAATGAGAGAGAATTTATATGAATAAAACAATTAAACCGATCCTCATTATTGTTGGGATTACCACACTTTTATTTCCTTTTTGGTTACCTGCATTATTAGTTTCAATCATTAGCACTATCGATAGCGTTAGTATCAAGATCCTTCCCTCATCAGTTCGTTTCGATGAGCGTAATTTCTTGCTGGGATTATGGTTAGGTTCTGTCATTATGACGATTGTCATGTTATTGCAATCGTGGCGCGCTAAAAATATCTTCTATTTTTTGGGGAGCGTTGTTGTTGTTCTAACGACATTTAGTCTTTCATTTTCAATCATTCCTCATAGTGAATTAGAAGATCGCCGTCGCTTTGTTTTACAAAATATAGAACAGTCGCAGTGGAGTGATTTTCGTTATAGCGTGATTAATGCTGAAGATAACATCATTAAAACGATTGTTGTTAATCAGCCTAAAACGCTGGGGTATCTCAAAGAGCTTGAAAAAAAACGTATCGAATTACCGGGGCTTGTTTATTTAACGGATGATGTAACTTCCGCAATGCAAGCTAAAGAGGCGTATCTGACTCATGCAAAAGGAACACCAGAACAAAAAGAAGCAATTAAAACGCTCTCTTTTTATGGTGATTGGTTGCTGAATCAACCTGAAATTATTATTGCCCAAGCATTATCATCGCTTCTTACAAATAGTAATGAAAAATTAGTACAATCAGGTATTAACGCTATTACTACCGCACCATTAGTACCGGAAGCATGGCAAACGTTAGCATTAACCTATATTGCTCATACGCCACCCAATATGCAGATAGAAAAAGCAATGGCTGCGTTAATGGTTGCTGATACGCTAAAATATGACAAATTGGGGCATCATAATCCTTCATTACAACCGCTTATTGAAAAAGCGATTTCTGAATTGACAGAAAATCAGCGTCAGATTTATCAAATCCTTCAAGCACGGGTGATAGAAGACCGCCTATATCGACAAAAGAATGCAATTCCTGACGAGGTGGCCAAATTGGCAGAAAAAGTACTGCCTGTCACTAATGCAATAGCGGATAACAATGAAACTTATGTCGAATGGAAATCAATGATGAATGATAGGGAATATCCAGGGATTGTTCTTGTTGATTCACCAAATAAAATACAGAATTGGACGGAAATGCATTACCCGTCTGTTGGACAATATATTCCTATTGCAGAAACCATTTTATCCGTTGATGTTGATCCGCAAGGACGCGTTTTAGGTCTTTGGGTACAAAAAAGTAGTGGGTACAATGTGTTTGATAAGAAAGCATTAAGTGATGCTCGTGGCTGGCGTTTTATGCCAACAAAAGAGGGATATCATCAACGTGTTACCGTTCGTTTTCAAAGCACACGTCTTGGTTGGAATGACTACACCATTAAACAACAACCTACATTAATCACATTGGCAAAAGCTTATGCAAGGCAAAATATTAAAGGTATTTCGAGTGCTGAAAATGCGTTCGTAGCTTTACAAAAGCAAGCACCAGAAAAAGAGTCGAGTAAATCGTCATCGCATTCTACTTATGATCCCTATTCTTCTATTTATTCAAAACGTGCACAACAGCAAGAAGAACGGGCAGTATTACAAAATATTTTAAAAGAGATCCAGACATTACCGAATGGAAAAAATAACCACGAAAGTTGGGATAATAGTCTACGTTTCTTAAACGAAAAATTGGCACTTCATCAAGATAATGAAGATGTTGTAAGAATGGTAGCCCGCTTTGAATTGCAATATTACAATGTGGGAACAAATAATTTATCTCAATCTCCTGATATTTACCCACAAAATAAAGAGTATTGGCAAAACTTGTTATCACAAGCACGTCGCCATTTTGGGCAAGCTATTGCACTAAATCCAAATCGTGAAGATGTTTGGTTAGGTTGGGGGATAACGTGGCTAGATGAAGATCCTGAAATTGCAGCGGGCGCATTTGCGAAAGCAGCACAGCAAAAGTCACAAGAAAGCATTAGTTCTGTCATGCAAATGCTGGAAATGAGGATGGTGATAAATACTCTTGAAGGTGCTCGTTTAGAACGTTACCAAACTTTGAGAGCAAGAATGGATATGCGCTATTTACCTGAAGGTGTTGAAGTTAAGCCTTCAGATGATTATCTCAGTGATGACTTAACGCAGATTCAATTGGCTCAACGTGCGATACCGGCATCAGATCCGAATAGCAAAGTGGTTCGCTTACCTTTAAATACAGACAAAACTGAGCAATCAAACCGTACCTTTAGTGTCGATTTTGCATCAGCAAATATCAAAGGTAGTACTCAGCTATTACCGAAAGTAAATGCTCCAATTACTGCACCTAAAATGGGCGATATGATCCTACAGCTTGATGTTGATCCTCAAGGTGTTCCTACTGTGGTTATGCTAAAAACCAATAGCGGTGATATGAGTATTGATAATGCAGTAATTGATGTTGCTTATCAGTGGCGATTTAATGGCTCACCTTCTCGAACAGGTAATGTATTTTTGATATCCGTTCAATTTAGTCAATAATCTTATTTTGTTTAAAAAATGTTATAAAAAAACGTCTTTTTTGTTGATGTTGAGGCGTTTTTTTATCTTTCTTTATTCTCTAACTTATTGAAAGACATAAAATTGTTATCTTGATCACAAAAAAAACGTCTTTTGAAAACAGCAAAACCACTTAACTGAGAAAACAGACCGCTTAATTTGGTATACAACCGCTAAGCGATTTAGTCACACCATTATCGAGTCAAAATTCTTATTATGTAGCTGCGGGCAGTTATCTTTCAGATTCGCTCAAATCATTCTTTGCTGTCCCGCATTACTCTTTGGCTGTTCGGTCTTGCCTGAAAAAAAGGTGTCTCATGAACAAAAATGCATTTTTAAAGCACGTACCTTGGGTGATCCTCGGGATTATCGGTGCTTTTTGTCTTTCAGTGGTTGCACTTCGCCGTGGTGAACATGTTAGTGCGCTATGGATAGTTGTTGCTTCTGTTGCCGTCTACTTAGTTGCTTATCGTTATTACAGTTTGTATATCGCTCAAAAAGTGATGAAGCTTGACCCAACGAGAGCGACACCTTCTGTTATTAACAATGATGGTTTGAACTATGTTCCGACCAACCGTTATGTCTTATTTGGTCACCACTTTGCGGCTATCGCTGGTGCAGGTCCTTTAGTTGGTCCTGTTCTTGCTGCTCAAATGGGGTACTTACCCGGTACACTTTGGCTATTAGCTGGGGTAGTGTTAGCGGGTGCAGTACAAGACTTTATGGTGTTGTTTATTTCCACACGCCGTAATGGTAACTCACTTGGTGAGATGATAAAGAAAGAGATGGGGCCAATTCCGGGTACTATCGCTTTATTCGGCTGTTTCCTTATCATGATCATCATCCTTGCTGTGCTTGCACTTATTGTTGTTAAAGCATTAGCTGAAAGCCCATGGGGTGTGTTCACTGTTTGTTCAACAGTACCAATTGCCCTATTTATGGGTATTTACATGCGCTATATTCGCCCAGGCCGTGTGGGTGAAGTGTCAGTTATTGGTATTGTTTTACTGATTGCAGCGATTTGGTTTGGTGGTGTTATTGCTCACGACCCATTCTGGGGCCCAGCGTTAACCTTTAAAGACACAACAATTACTTTCGGTCTTATTGGTTATGCTTTTGTGTCTGCATTATTACCAGTATGGTTAATTCTTGCACCACGTGACTATTTAGCAACTTTCCTGAAAATTGGTGTTATCGTTGGTTTAGCTGTGGGTATTGTGATTTTAAACCCTGAACTGAAAATGCCAGCAGTTACTCAATACATCGATGGTACTGGACCATTATGGAAAGGGGCTTTATTCCCATTCTTATTTATCACTATCGCTTGTGGTGCCGTTTCTGGTTTCCATGCTCTAATTGCTTCAGGTACAACACCTAAGCTTATTGCAAATGAAATGGATGCTCGTTTTATTGGTTATGGTGCAATGTTAATGGAATCATTCGTTGCGATCATGGCATTAGTCGCTGCATCTATCATTGAACCAGGTCTGTATTTTGCAATGAATACCCCACCATCAGGTTTAGGTATTACGATGCCGAATCTACATGAATTAGGTGGTGAAAATACAGCTGTTATCATGGGGCAGTTAAAAGAAGTTACCGTACATGCAGCTGCAACAGTCAGTTCATGGGGCTTTGTTATCTCTCCAGAAGAAATCTTACAAACAGCGAAAGATATTGGTGAACCTTCTGTATTAAACCGTGCTGGTGGTGCGCCTACCTTAGCGGTTGGTATCGCGATGGTATTCCATAAAATCATTCCTGCTGCGGATATGGGATTCTGGTATCACTTTGGGATCTTGTTTGAAGCGCTCTTTATTTTAACCGCGTTAGACGCAGGTACACGTTCTGGTCGCTTCATGCTTCAAGACTTATTAGGTAACTTTATTCCTTACTTGAAGAAAACAAATTCGTTCATTCCAGGTGTTATTGGTACAGCGGGTTGTGTAGGCTTATGGGGATATCTGTTATACCAAGGTGTTGTTGACCCATTAGGCGGCGTTAAGAGCTTATGGCCATTATTTGGTATCTCAAACCAAATGTTAGCCGCTGTTGCACTAGTATTAGGTACGGTTATCTTAATTAAGATGAAACGCACTAAATATATTTGGGTAACTGTGGTTCCTGCGGTATGGCTATTAATTTGTACAACATGGGCATTAGGTCTGAAACTTCTCAGCGATGACCCACAAATGGAAGGTTTCTTCTACTTAGCAAATGAATACAAAGCGAAGATCTTAGCGGGTGGTGCTGACTTAACTGCAGCAGAGATTACTAATATGAATCATATTGTAATCAACAACTACACCAATGCGGGCTTAAGTATTCTGTTCTTAGTGGTTGTTTATAGCATCATTTTCTACGGTTTCCGTACAGCAATGAAAGCGCGTAAAAACCCAGAAGAAACAGCACAAGAAACCCCGTATGTGCCTATGCCAAAAGACGTTAAAGTGTCCTCTGGTCACTAATCTTAGGTAAATAGTTTAGCCCCGTACTGGTTTAGCTAGTACGGGGTTTAGGAGAAACTTATGTTTGGCAATTTAGGACAAGCTGGAAAATATCTAGGGCAAGCTGCCCGTATGCTGATAGGTATTCCTGATTATGATAACTACGTACAGCATATGAAAGATAACCATCCTGATAAGCCAGTTATGACCTATAACGAGTTTTTCCGTGAACGTCAGGAAGCCCGTTATGGTGGTGGTGATGGTAAAGGCGGTTTTCGCTGTTGCTAATAATCTGTAAAGGAGACACATAATGGAACCTATTGCAGTGACGATATTGACTGGTTTTTTAGGATCAGGAAAAACAACGCTTTTGCGTCATATGCTTAATGAAGAGCATGGTTATAAAATCGCAGTTATTGAAAATGAATTTGGTGAAGTGCCTATTGATGACGAAATTATTGGTGATAGAGCCACTCAAATTAAAACACTTACCAATGGTTGTATTTGTTGTAGTAAATCGAATGAATTAGAAGACACATTATTAGACTTATGTGACAGCCTTGATCGTGGTGAAATTGAGTTTGATAGGCTAGTTATTGAATGTACAGGTATGGCTGATCCCGGTCCTATTAGCCAAACATTTTTTTCTCATGAGGTGATCTGTCAACGCTATTTGTTAGATGGGATTATTACTCTTGTTGATAATATTCATGCTCAACAACAACTGGATCAATTTACTATTGCACAATCTCAAATTGGTTATGCTGATCGCATCTTATTAACAAAAACTGATGTTGCACCAGCATCACCCGAATTAATGGCTCGATTAAGACGCATTAATGCAAGAGCGCCCGTTAATACCGTTATTCATGGACAAATTGATTTAGGTTTATTGTTTAATGTAAAAGGTTTTATGTTGAATGATAACCTTGAAGTAAAACAGCCTCTTTTCCGCTTTCAAGCAGAAAAACAAGATGATATCCATTCTATTGTACTGAAATTTGATTATCCCGTTGAGCTACAAAAAGTTTCTGATGTAATGGAAAAATTATTATTAAGCTTTGCTGATAATCTTTTACGTTATAAGGGGATATTAAATATTAAAGATCAACCTAATCGCTTGTTATTCCAAGGTGTGCAACGCCTTTATAGTGCTGATTGGGATAGAGCATGGCATGAAGGTGAAGTTCGCGAAAGCACATTGGTCTTTATTGGTATTCAATTACCTGAAGATGAGATAAGAGCTAGTTTTGATGCATTAATGCTAAGTACGCAAGAGAATGCACATTAACCCAATACCCTGTAGTGAGTGTTAGAAAGCAAGTAGTAGAAGTAACCGTAGTATAGCCGTAAATAGCAGTAACGAATATTGATAAGCTCCTGACTTGAGGAGGATCCTGTTCCTAGGATCTTATGTTTCACCCCATAATAATCACTATTATGGGGTGCTTTTTTAATTACTGAAATTAGCCATTAGCAACGGCTTTATATTCCATAATCTCAATAATTTGAATATCGGTATGTTGCATTGCTCGACTTGCTAATGCACATAAGTTTTCAATTGTTGAGTCAACATCATGTGCCACAATACCGTCATTACCTGTCACAAATGTATTATCAAGAGCCATTAATACAGCTTTATAAGCGGCACTTGCACCAGTTGAAACTTTCATCGCACAGCTATTTGAAGCACCATCACAAATCACACCGCTGATATCACCAATCATGCTGTTAATCGCCATTGCCATGGATTCATAGCATTCATCCATTAGCCATGCAATTGCGCCAGCAGCGCCCATTGATGCTGTTGTTGCTGCACATAATGCAGACAGAGCAGGGAATTTATGGTGAATATAAATAGCCAGTAAATGGGAAAGCATTAATGCTCTAGCCATTTTCTCTTCGTCAACTTGTAAGTATTCAGCGACAACGACCACAGGCATGGTGGCAGCAATGCCCTGATTACCTGAGCCAGAATTGCTCATTGCAGGTAATATAGCGCCCCCCATACGTGCATCAGATGCAGCAGATGTACGGATCATTATCTCTGATAATAGATCTTTTGCTAATAGGCCTCGTTGCTGCTGGCGTTGTAAAGTTTGCCCAATATGTAAACCATAAGTATTGTTCAAACCTTCTTTTGATAGCGCATCATTTAAGTGTGCTGATTCAAGGATAAAAGAAATTTCTTCTACTGGAGTTTGGGTAACAAACTGGTAAATTTCTTGGGTATTAGTTTGGGTTAACGTTTCTTTTATTTCACAAGGTGATGCTGACTGTTCTGCGCCATCGCAAGTGTTATCAAGAATAATATCACCATTATGAATGATTTTAACGATATTGGTGTGATTACTGGCAATAATTACTGTTGCGCTATTTTCAGCATCTTCAACAGTCACTTCACTATAAAGAACTTCTTGGCATGCTTTTTTAATTGAAACATTCACAATGCCAGCAGCTAATAGTGCTTTACTTTGTTCAACGTTATCTGGTGTTGCATTCTTTAATACTTCAAGACCTGCATTACAATCCCCCCCAACGGCACCTAAGCTAGCAGCAATAGATAGCCCCACCATTCCGGTTCCTGGTACGGTAACGCCCATACCATTTTTCATTAAGTTCGGGGAAACTTCAGCACTAATGCGGGTAATAGGGTGTTGTAAGTAACTTGCTGCTGTTGCAGCCGCTAATGCAAGCGAAATAGGTTCAGTACAACCTAAAGCGGGTTTAACTTGTTGCTTAACTGCCGCTATCAATATTTTCCAACGAGAAGATAGTTGTTCTTTCATTGCATGCATCCAATAAACAGTATGAGAATTCAAAGGGTTATTCTATTTTTAATACCACAATCATACTGAATTTATTGGAGAAAGTTTTTTCTGAATTTACTAACATTGTACAAATTTTGAGAAAATATTACCCTTTATAGCTTCTGTGTTGGTAATTTTTTCCACATAAAATAAAAGCAAACGTTCTGACTCTTTAATGTAATTTATGAGTGCTAAAGAAGGTATATTTTGTATCTAGTGTATAAATTAAGGAGGATAAAAATGAAGTTAAATAAGATAATTTAAAAAATTGACGATAAGATTAAATAAAAAGGCAATAGAACGAATACACAATTCTATTGCTAGTATAATCATCATACTTAATGTGGGCTAACTCAGAATCGTTAAAATAAAAATAATGAATATTTTCAATATCACATTTTTATTTTAACAAAGCAGATAATAGGCTCATTAAATTTTAGTGTATAAGAATAATGATTTATTATTTTGTTAATATTTTCATGATGATAGCTTCGATGTTTTTTTAAATAAATAATTAAGTCTATATTTAGAAAAACAGTTAACTAGTTTTTATTTATAAAAATAACAATAAAATATCTTTGTCTATTTTTAATATGTTTATTATTTGAAAACAACCTGAAGCAACAAATATTGCTTCAGGTATATTTATTAATAATAGAAGATAGCAATAATAGCACTATGAAATACAAAGCCGACCATAAGTGGGATCGCTGTTCTTTTTACAACATCAAATGGTTGCAATTTAGCACCACTAGATACTGCAATAATAACTCCAGCTACAGGAGACATACCTCGTCCCATATGTGACGCTTGTTGCATTGGTAAAATCATCGCAATTGGGTTGACACCCATGCTATGTGCAATTTGTGGAATAAGTTCAACAAATGCAAGGAAGGGAGCATTACCTGAACCCATAATAATTGCAGCCGCTAATGTCACGATAGCGAAGACCAATGCCATAGCAAATGGTGGCAAGCCTACAGACTCCGCCATCACAATCAGGCTATCTATTGCACCACTGACTTTAATACCATGAGCAAAGACACCCGCTGCGACTAATAACCCCACAACGTTACTAAATGCAGAACCCATACCCTTTAAGAAATGCTGGAAGCCCGCACACACTGATTTAAA
This sequence comes from Proteus sp. fly-1008, assembly GCF_040140305.1. NCBI lineage: Bacteria > Pseudomonadati > Pseudomonadota > Gammaproteobacteria > Enterobacterales > Morganellaceae > Proteus > Proteus sp. fly-1008. The sequence goes on along the minus strand of NZ_JBEEWH010000002.1, from coordinate 71,825 downwards.
ATCACGTAAGCGTAATGTTTCAATTAGCATACAAATTGCCATTGAAATCAATACAATAGTGACTACATCAAGATGAATGCCTGCAACAAATAGGCTTGATGAACTTACTGCCATAATGATCGGTAACATTGGCAGTAATGCATAAAAGCCAGGTACGTTTTTATCACTCTTTGTTTCTTCAGACATTTTGCCTAATTGAGGCACAAATCCAGATTTACGGTCGCAATGGCGCTGCCAGAAGATATGTGTAATACCAACAGCTAATACGGTTGCAATCGCCGCAGGCCCTTGGTAATAAAGTACATATTCTACGACCCCTAAATCAACCGCTTTTGCACCACGAATGGCATCAATAGCCGTTGGGGTGTAAGCCACCCCTAATGAAGTTGCAATTACACCCGCGGCAGATGCTGGGGATAAGCCAAGTCCTATCATAATCGGAAACATCGTACCCATTAACAGAACGGCCAATCCAGTTGCTGAAGGAATAGCAAGTTGCAAAATACTCGCGAGTAAAAAAGAGAAAAATAGCAACACATAAGGTGAACGCATATTTCTCAACGGGCGAGTTGCAACCCGTACAACGGCCTCATTAGCGCCAATATGATCCATATAATGTGCGAACCCCATCAGTGCCATGATCATTAAACCAAGATCAGCAGCACGACTACTAAAGAGATCACGCATTACTTCGAAAGGATCTAACCAGCCAATGCCTGTTGTTTTGACATTTTTAGGAAGAATATCTCCCCAACCAAACATCATGGTTAGCACCATTAAGGCTAGACCGGCGACTAACAAAACAGGTTCTGCTTTATATCCTTTCAAAATCATCCTAGCGACAATAACAACGACGACTAAGACCGCAAGAATTTGGATCATTCTTTAGCTCCAGGTGCAAAACGCTCTGCTGTGATTTTCACGACGGACTTTAAGACATCACTGGCAGCATAAAGGGATTTAACAGGCAGATATTCATAAATAGAATGAAAATTATGAGCACCAGTAAAGATGTTTGGGCAAGGTAAGCCATTTTGAGAAAGGGCTGCACCATCATAACCACCACGCATTGGGATCGGGCGAGGAGTAATTCCATTTGCTTCATAAGCGGCAACTGCAATATCGATAGGGTAGCGATTATCACCTTGTAGGCTATTAAAGACGTTGGCATAACGGTCAGCGAGTTTACAAGTTACAGAGCCTTCACCCCATAAACCTTCACAATAATCTGAAAGTTGTTTTAAAAATGCCATACGGTGAGCGTAACCTTTTTCGGTGAAATCACGCACATCCATTTTTAATACAGTACGAGCGCTATTACCTGCTAATTGTTTTACCCAATAATAACCTTCACGGCCTTCGGTATATTCAGGCGCCTCGCCACCCGGTAACATAGCAACAAATTTATGTGTCATTAATAGTGAGTTCTTTAATTTACCTTTCGCAGACATTGGATGGGCTGAAGCACCAGTAAAGGTAATTTCAACATCTCCTGCATTCCAGTTTTCATACACTAACTCACCAATACCACAGCAATCTAATGTATAGGCAAAATCAGCACCAAATTCTTTAGTATCAAAGGCTTTTGCACCACGTAAACCTTGCTCTTCATCTGGCACAAAACCAATTTTAACCGTACCGTGTTTAACTTCGGGATGTTGTTTAAAGTATTGCAACATATCCATAATTGAGGCGATAGCGGCTTTATCGTCAGCACCTAATAAACTGGTGCCATCTGTCACGATAATATCGTCACCAATATAGTTTTCTAGTTCTGGGAATTCACTTTGGCGTAGATAAATATCAAGCTCTTTGTTTAAGCAGAGGTCACCACCTTTATAAGGTAGGATTTGCGCTTTGGTGTCATTAGTTTGTTCTGCACTGGTATCTAAATGACCAAAGAAAGCAACAGTAGGTACTTCATAATCAAGGTTGGAAGGTAGTGTTGCGGTAACAATGGCAGTATCGCGAATTTTGATATCTTCAACGCCTAAAGCCTTGAGTTCTTCAACCAATTGTAATGCTAGGACTCGCTGACCTTCTGAAGAAGGCATAATACCAGCTGCGCCATTTTCCCTATTTGTGGTGGTGTTAACTTTTGTATAAGAAATAAACCGTTCGACGAGATTCATGACAAGACTCCATTGTGTTTGATTTTTTGTATTCTTTCTATTAAAGCTTAGTTGTCTCATTTATTGGAAAGGGCAACACCTACTTGTTGTATCATAAAAAAACCAGCAGGGAATTAGAGGAAAATAATTATTTTTATAAGAAAAGTTTAATGTTAATTAATATTTAATTTTTGGTTTTTTCTTTATTAAAAAAAATCGTGTTTTGTATAGGTGAGGTTATTTTTATTTACTTTATGACCTCTATCTTTGTGAAGTTAATCGTTAAACTTCATTTAATTCATTATTATTTCTTTATCATAATTAATATGTTTTTTGAAAGATATTAAGTTTTTTTCTTAAAAAAATGCTATTTATTTAAAAAAATAGAAAAGAGAAGTGATAGATGAGGGAAACACTGAGAGTAAAATATTATTTATATATAAATAATATGAGTATTGTGATAATGAATGGTATCAATGAAATTGGTAGAAAATCACCCTCTATTGCTAATAAAATAGTCTCCATAGGCGGGGAAATAAAACTCTCTATTTCTAAATTATCTATCAAGGTGAGGAATGCAATAAATGAATTCATTCATCCTGGTCGCTATGAGAATAAAATTATATTTAATGCAAATAGCTCGTTTTTAAAATCTAAAGATTTAATCATCAGTAATAAAGGAATAAATAATGAAACGATAGAGTTTAACCGTATAGATAATGAGAAAAACACTTTAAAAGAAAGACTGCAAATTCTAAAATATATTGAACTTCCTAATGGAGATTTGGTTCCGATTGATAAAGCTATTAATGATCTTTATTTATGTAAACAAGATAGTCTATTAAAGAGTAAATTATCATTAATTAATTATATTACAGAGATACAATTTAAATCATCAATAAAAACTAAAATGGCATTATCAAATCAATCAAATGATAATTTAAATATATCTAATTTAAAAGGTGGAAGTGAATATGAATATGTAAAATTCGATGGTTATGTAAATAAAAAAACAGCTATTACTGATCCGCAATATGATCAGGTTAATGATGGCGATTTGATAAAAACTGATTTTAAAAATATTGATAAAAATACGAGCAATAAAATTAATTCTAACATTAATAAAAATCAAGTTTCTGTTGAAAAAGAAAATTTTAAATCTCATTTAATTGAAATTACAAAAGATATTTCATTACTAGATAGGTTATCAGATGATAATGATAGATATGGATATGTATTTCTCGATAAAGTTGTTAATTATTTGGAAACTTATAATGAAAATAAGGGATCGGGAGAAAAAGATCCTATTAATAAAGAAACTTATTTTAAAAAACTGGCTAATTCAGACTATTTTTTTAAATTAAATAAAAGAATTAATAATATTATTTATTTGCAGTTTTTAAAAAAAGAACAAAGCAGCGATGAAAATGGTGTTATAGAAAACATCACCGCTACAGTTAACAATACTTTAAATGAAGATGAAAAGTTACAAGAGGCCGAAGAACAGAAAAAAGTTTTTGCTGTGCATGATAAATTAGATGAAAATAATATGTCAATAATAGAAAAACAGCATAAAGATAAACTTAATTCGATTAATAATGATAATTCATTTGATGAGTTTTTAGCTGAAATAGATGAGCAACTTAGTATAGCTAACGAAAATAAAAAACTTACGCCACAAGAGCTATTGGCAATGGTGAAAAAAGAATAGTGTTATTTTATCCTCCTATTAATTTTAACTAATTTTAGATATATTTATTATATATGATTTAAAAATAGAAGGTTTTTTATAAATGACAGATAAATGATAGAAGGATAGAACGTAATCCATAGAATAGTATAAATATTAATTAATAGGATGATAATGATGTATCTTGAAAAGATGAACATAATGCCACAAGGAATGTCTTCAATTTTAGCAAATCATATATCAGATACTGATCTCTCTATTCATAGAGACTCAGTGTTATCAATGAAAAATTCATCGCATGGATTTATTGGTGTTAAGTGTTTAGAAAGTAAAACAATGGAGACGCTAGACGAACCAATTTATATCGACATGAGTAAAGATATCTCTTGCGTTTCTAATTCTTACGAAATGTTTTATGATAAAATCGCTGATGGCTATTTTTCTAATAAAAGTTTATTTATTAAAAGTGAAAAAGAAAATCCATTTTTTGATTTAGATAATAAAGAACAAGAATCAATATTTAATCATTTAAAAAATAAAGGGTTTGATACTGATAAATTAATAAATAAAGAATTGCTAGAAAATGTTATTGATAGTTCTATTAATGAGCCGATTGAAGGCAATACTTATGAATCAATTTATGAGCCAATTTATGAAACAATGAATCAAGATTGTTTGTTAAAAGAAAAACTAGAGCTTGTTGATGATTTATCTAAGATTATTTATAAGAATAATAAAGTGAAGGGTAAGTTTAAAGATAACTTAATTAAGATTATTAGCAATGTTCCATTGGGTGAATTATTTTCTTCATGTGAAAAATATGAAGAGCAGTATGAGATACAAGATTATTTTTTAATTAATAGATTTATTTATCGATTTATAGAAGATTTTAATAAATCAAATAATCATAAAATTAAAGTAAATGAAGATTTAAAAAGACGTTTAAATGCTTTTATTCTTCTTGAGAGCTTAAAGTTGAAAAGTGACAATATTATCTAATAGGGTTTCCCCGATATTTTATCGGGGAAAAAAGAGAGTATTAGTACTAAATATCCAAGCGTTTAGTTTGCCACTTACGTGAACGCCAACGCCATGCGTTAGTTAAACCACGTAACCACTCATCACAAAGAAAGCCAATCCAGATACCAATCAATCCCATTTCCATCTTAATACCAAGGAAATAGCCAACCGGAATTGCCACTCCCCACATAAAACAAATTGCTGTCATCAGAGGAAATTTAGCATCGCCGGCCGCACGTAAGGCATTCACCATCACGATATTAAAAGTACGACCTGGTTCTAAAAAGACCGACAAAATAAACAGAGGAATTAATTGGTCAATAATGCGTTGATCTTCTGTAATGGAATACAAAATAGGATCACGCATAAACCAATAAATAATCACTACCCCAATCGTGAATATCACACCAGTTTTTAAACTTTTCCAGCCACGATTAAAGGCATCATCAAAGCGTTTAGCGCCAACTAAATGCCCCACAAGAATTTCATTACCAATACTAATAGCAATACCAAAGAGCATTAAAAATAATGACAATTGGAAATAGAGCGTTTGTGCTGCAAGAGGAACTTCGCCCATTAAACCAATAAAGGCGGATGCAGTCATGTAATGTAAGATCCAAACTAGATTTTCACCAGCAGCCGGTAATCCAATATGTAGGATTTTCCCCAGCATATTTTTGGACCAGATAAAGAGTTGTCTTGCTTGAAATTTAATGCGTAAGCCGTAGAACAATAATCCACATAATAAAATGACGGCAATAATACGACCAACAACAGTAGACCAAGCAACACCGACTAATCCGTATTGTGGTAAACCAAAGAAGCCATAAAGTACAATCATATTACCAATGACGGTAACAATGTTAGCAATCAATGTGACATACATGGCGGCTTTTGATTTGCCATAAACTCTTAAACATGCAGCCAGAATAATTGAAATTGCCTCAGGAATAAGACAAATGCCAATAATATGCAAGTAATTGTAGCCATCTTGAACCAAGTGAGATGGCGTATTCATTAAATTAAGAATGTTGTAGCCAAAAAAGAGAATAATTACAGCGCTACTTATCCCCAGTAATGAGTTAAATGCAATAGAGATATGGATTGCCTGACTGGCTTTTTCTTTTTTACCCGCACCTAAATATTGGGCAATAACGACGCTACATCCCACACTAATAAAACTAAAAATGGTGATGAAAAGATCAAAAACCTGGTTGCCGACGCCCATAGCGGCTAAGTAAGCGGTAGAAACGTGGCTTACCATGTAAGTATTAATTAATAGTGTGGCTAGATGTAGGAAAATATCTATAAATATTGGCCAACTAAGAGAGAAAAGCGAGCGATCCGCTACATCAGACTGATGCATTGAAAACCTTCTTAAAAACAGAGTGAAATCGATTTATTAATATAAACGTGTCGGAAGAAGGGGGATTCTACAAGGTTTATTTATAAGGGAATAGCGCAAATAATGTTTATCTGGCAAAAAAGATATTTATATGGTTTATTCATTGATAACTAATCACTATTATCATTAAGAGATGATTAACGTTAAAGTCAGGGGAATTAATGAATACTAAAATAAAAGTGGCGATTGTAGGCTACGGTAATATTGGTCGATTTGCATTAGAAGCTGTCCAAGCTGCACAAGATTTTGAATTAATGGGAGTTGTTCGCCGCGATATAAACAACATCCCAGAAGAGCTGCAAAATATTACCGTAACTAACGATATTAAAACATTAGGTAATGTTGATGTTGCTCTCTTATGTTCACCAACCCGTGCAATTAAAGAATTAGCTAAATCTATTTTAGGCTTAGGTATTAATACAGTAGATAGTTTTGATGTTCACAGCGAAATTGTGTCATTAAAAACAGAATTAGATGAAGTAGCTAAAAAACATGACCGTGTTGCTGTTATTTCAGCGGGTTGGGATCCGGGTTCTGATTCTATTGTTCGTACATTAATGTTAGCCATGGCACCCAAAGGTATTACTTATACTAACTTTGGACCAGGTATGAGTATGGGGCACAGTGTTGCGGCTAAAAGCATTGAAGGTGTTAAAGATGCACTTTCAATGACTATTCCGCTAGGTACGGGCGTTCATCGCCGTATGGTTTATGTCGAATTAGAAGCGGGTGTAGATTTTAATCAAGTAGAGCAAGCGATTAAAGCTGATAGCTATTTCTCTTCTGATGAAACCCATGTGAAGCAAGTCGATTGTGTCGATAACTTAAAAGATGTTGGGCATGGTGTTCATATGACTCATAAAGGTGTTTCGGGTAAAACACATAACCAATTATTTGAATATTCAATGCGTATTAACAACCCTGCATTGACGTCTCAATTTATGGTTTCAGCGGCAAGAGCGAGTATGAAGCAACGTGCGGGTGCTTATACCGTTATTGAAATTCCACCAGTGGATTTCTTAGAGGGTGATTTAAATACATTAATTGCAAAATTAGTTTAATTTGAATTAGGATTTTTTGCATAAAATATTGCCCACATAATGTGGGCAATATGGATTAACGCTTAGGCAAACTTGATGATTTTGAATTAGCGTTTAATACTTTTAAATTCTTTTGTTGTTGCGGTTAATGCCACTTCTGTTGGTAAACGTTCCATTGAACTTGCACCATAGAACCCATGACAATCAGGGCAATTATCTAAGATATATTGTGCATCTTCAGGGGTTGCAATCGGGCCACCATGACAAAGCACAATAACATCAGCACGTACTGCTTTTGCTGCTTTTGCCCAGTCATTAATTAAAGGGACACAGTCCGCTAATGTTAATGCAGTTTCTGCACCAATGTTACCGCCAGTCGTTAATCCCATATGTGGCACAATAATATCGGCACCAGCCTCAGTCATTGCAATAGCATCTTCACGACTAAAGACATAAGGCGTGGTTAGTAGATCTTTTTCGTGAGCTTGGCGGATCATATCTACTTCAAGCCCATAACCCATACCTGTTTCTTCTAAATTGGCACGGAAATTACCATCAATTAAGCCAACCGTTGGGAAATTTTGTACGCCCGCAAAACCTGTAGCTTTGACATCATCTAAAAACTTATCAAAGTTACAGAATGGATCTGTGCCATTTACTCCTGCAAGTACAGGCGTATGTTTAACAACAGGTAATACTTCTTTTGCCATATCCATAACGATTTCATTAGCGTTGCCATAAGCTAATAAACCCGCTAAAGATCCTCGACCGGCCATACGGTAACGACCTGAGTTATAAATAACGATAAGGTCGATACCACCTGCTTCTTCACATTTAGCTGACAGGCCAGTACCTGCACCACCACCAATAATTGGTTCATGGCGTGCAATCATTTCGTTGAATTTTTTTAGTAACGTTTCACGTGAATGAGTCATTCTTCTTTCTCCGTGGTTAACAAATAAGTTCCTGGTGTAAATCATAAATTTGCTGAGTAAACTCAGCTGAGTTTATGTGATAAGGACTGATGACTAATTGACGAGTCTCTGTCTCTTTAAATGTTGTTATAAATGCATCAAAAAACGCTTGGTTTGCTTTTGGATCCCAAAAAGGGCCCCCTTCAATATCCAGAGCAGAAAAACCGCCCTGTGGTAATACAAACCGTAATGGACCTTCACACTGATTTATTTTTTCAGCGATCCAAACACCCAATTGACGGTTTTCCTCTGGTGTTGTGCGCATTAAGGTGACTTGTGCATTATGATGATAAAATTGACGCCCTTTATATTTCTCAGGAACACTAGAAGGGCGACCAAAGTTGACCATATCTAATGCGCCACAAGAACCGATATAAGGGGTTTTAGTACGGGCGATTGCACCAAAACGGTCTTCATCACAAGCAAGTACACCATCAAACAAGTAATCACACACTTCAGTTGTTGTAAGATCTAACACACTATGAAGCAGGTGACTGTCTACCAGTTTTTCCATGGCTTTGCCGCCACTTCCTGTTGCATGAAAAACAAGGCAGTCATAATTATTTTCAAGTTTCTGAGTGAGTTGTTGTACACAAGGAGTGGTTACACCAAACATTGTTAGTGCTACCGCAGGCTTATCAACAACATGCTCTTCTTGGTAAAAATAAACAGCGCCAGCGATTTGATTCGCTGCATTTCTTAAAACTTTACGAGAAATACGATTTAGGCCTGATACATCTGTAACGGAGTACATCATTGAGATATCACTTGCACCGATATAGCCTGAAATATCGCCAGACGCCATCGTCGATACCATCAATTTAGGAACACCAATTGGCAGAGATTGCATTGCTGGTGTAATCAGAGCCGTCCCCCCTGAGCCGCCTAGTCCAAGAATGGCTAAGACATCATCACAGTGAGTTAAATAGTGTTCAAAAGCGACCGACATCGCTTCTATTGCTTTCCCTCTATCACCACAGAACACAGCCTCTTGGCCATCTGGATGAAAGCGTGCAACTTCGGTTGCTGTGACATCCGCTTCTCGTGCGAGTGCCGTGGGTTTTGTTGTCAAGTCAACGGTCTTAACAGGAAGGCCTGCTTTTTTAATTAAATCACTGACATAAAAAATCTCAGCACTTTTAGTATCAAGCGTTGTGGCAATATAAATAGAACCAGCATACTGTTTCATAAGCCTTCCCATACCTTTTATAATTATCGACGGATAGATTATAATCATAATGAGACTTGAGTTTCATTTATCATAGCACTGTTTTGAGACTGCTGTCTCATTATTTTTATTTTTTGCACATTAAAGGTCGATAAGGTGTAATTAATCACCTAAAGTAAACGTTAAGTGTTGTGAGTATTTCGCTTAAGATAAGCCCAGACATAAAAGTGTAGGAATAACGAAGGATTTTCTATGAGTTATAGTGATGAAACGGATGCCATGTCCGGTACACGAAAAAGAACCTATCAATTATTGGTAACAACTGCATTGGGGCTTTTTGAGCAAGGAATGTTACCGACAGTGTCAGAGTTAGCTGCACATGCCGGTGTTTCGAGGGCAACCGCATATCGTTATTTTCCCACACAAAGTGATTTAATTAGTGCCACAGTTGATGCAAGTTTAGCGCCGATCATTGCATGGACACCAACTCCCGAAGATAATACGCAACAACGCATTACTGAGTTGCTCAATCTTGCCTATCCACAAATGTTTAAACATGAAGGCGCACTGCGTGGTGCTTTGCAAGTTTCATTACAGCAATGGGCAAAAGAGAGACAATCGAGTGAATATGCAGAAAAACGATTTATTCGTGGTCACCGTAAAGAGATTTTACTCAAAGTTATTGAACCTTTAAAAGCACACTATCCTCAAGAAATGTGGGATAAGGTGATTAAATCGTTCTCTTTAATTTATGGGTCAGAAGTCTTTTTGGTAATGAAAGATATCTGGAAAATGGATGATCAACAGGTCATTGATATGACTCAATGGATGGCAAAAGCTATTCTAAATCAGGCAAAATCTGATTATCCTGCAGATAACGATTAATTATTTGAATAAATCGGTTAAAATTGTATAAATCATTTACGTTTTAGCTATTGCAGGGATCGTTATGTCACACAAAACAGAAGACCAAGAGTGGCTGGTAGAACAACTACAATTTATTGCACAAGGCATTGGTAAAACATTATCGCCTTTTTGTGAGGTTGTACTTCATGATCTAACTGATAGTGAAAATACCATTATGGTCATTGAAAATAATCTATCAGGTAGAAAAGTTGGGGATAGAGCAACAGAATTGGGAATGGCACGTATTGAATCGTCTGACTTCCCACAAATTGTAGCTAATTACCCAAATCAATTCCCTGATGGTAGAACCGCAAAAAGTACGTCTATTGGCATTAAAGATAAACAAGGGAATTATGTTGCGGCATTATGCTTAAATATTGATATTTCAATGATCAAAGGATTGCAAATGGTACTAAACCAATTTGCAACCCTTGAAGAAGGTAATGACATTATTGAAACCTTTAGCTCAGTGACAGAAGATTCGCTGAAAAAACGTATTGATGAATTTTCAGCAACTTATTCTGTTACACCAAGAGCATTAAAACCGCATCAGCGACGTGAATTGCTATTGTGTTTACAGGATGAAGGTTATCTTTCACTGCGTAAGTCAATGGAAATTACAGCGCAGTATTTAGGCGTTTCAAGGGCAACGGTGTATAACGATTTAAAAGAATAAAACAAGAGACATTTTTTAAAAGACACCCCAAAAAAAAGATATCACTTAGTTGATATCTTTTTTTTGGGGTGTCTTATTTTATAAATAATATATCGTGTTTTTATTGAAAGTTATTAATTGATTACTATTGTGCGATTTTTACAAACTTAAAAAAAATTAAGGGATAAACTATTTGTAATAATGTTTATTAAGGGTGATAAAATGAAAATTGGTATCTCACTATCTACAAGTTTTCATCATGTGGATAATAAAATAACTCAGGGTTTTAAATGTATAGATTCATTACTTTCTATTTCTAACGATAACATAAACTTTAGTAAAATAAATGATAATAGACCACTAGAAAATAATATGTCAGAGTATATAAAATATTGTAGAAATAATTTGGATAAAATCCCTGAAGATAGTTATCCGGTTATTTCTTCGGGAGATATAGATAATAAATTTAGCGAAATACTTTCTAATATTCAACAAAGTATTGAAACATTAAATGAAAAAAATAATTTAAATGGAACAGAAATTAATAACTTAGAAAAACAAAATAACATAAATAAACTATCTGATTTTGTCACAAAGTCAGGGAGAGAGAAATTAAATGTTAATGAAGATATTAAATTAAAAAAAGAGAAAAAAAGAAGCATTAAAAACTTATTTAAAATTTTAATTTCTCCTTTTAAGTTTATCAATAGAAATCTACTACCTTTAAGAATAAATACTGTAAATCTAAATGTTAATCAAGCATTAAGTGAGTTTAAACTTGATTCAATATCAGGGAATAACAAACCTGTTGATAATTTCATTAAACGATTAAATGAATTAAATAACACATTTATCAAAAATACAAATGAAGTAATAAATAGAAAAAATAATAATAAAAATATAGATAATATAATAAAATATCAAACATTAGAAAGAGCATTAGAATGTAAACTTATTAATGATATTAAAATACTAAAAAGTGAGTTTATTGCTGACTTAGCTAAAAGTAAATTTGAAGAAAGCTATGCTGGTTTACCCTCTGAAATTAATAGTAAATTGAATTTAATTCTTAAGGAAGAATCTGATGATATAAACAAGAATATAGGCATGGTTTTTTCTAGGGATACAGTTAATGAACTAAAAAATTTATTAAGAGATAGAATAAATACATTAAATGAAAATATTGATACAGATAGTATTATTGTAAAAATATTTGATTCATTAATGAGTGAGAAAAGTAGGGCTGATATTATTTCTAAATCTAATGGCGATTTTAAATACGACAAAAATATTATCTCTTTAACATTAACAAAAGAGCTATTTAATCAATTGTCACAAAATAAAGATTTTATTGGTGAGGGAAATACTATTTCTAAAATAGATAATTTGATAAGGGTGGTAAATAAAGATATCTCTAAAAATATAGGTGTTGCAACAAAGAAAATTATAAAATCATTGGATAAAAGTTTTTATGAAAATATAAAGAGTAATGAAAGAGGTAATGAATTACTTATTCGAATTTTTAAAAATACAAGCAATAACATTAATTATAAATGGGCTCAAGATGCAATAGTTTTATTAATTAGTTATCAGACATTTGAAAACCAAGAAAGTAAAATAAGCTCTTATACAAACAATGGCGTAAGAGATTTAGGGGGAGCGGGAGTTGTGAGTACTAAAAATACAGAAATAGAAAATTATTTAAAGGGTATTTTTAGTCGAATAGGTTTGGATACGAATAACTTGGATGGTTCTAAAGATGAAGTGTTGAGAAAATATTTTTCAAATTACTTTGAACATATATAATTTTTTTATTAAATGTTTTTTATTTATATGCGTAATAATAAAGTTATATTGATTTACATATGGATGGATAACCTATGATTGTTAAAACAAATTTATTTGAACCAAAATTATTATTTTTAAATAAACCGCATTACTTTCCAAAAAAGGAAAGTTATATTTTCACAAAAAAAATAAGTGAAATAAAAAATACGCCTGTCATACCTTCTTTTGGTAAGAAAATTATTCAGTCATTGGCTTCTTTATTCCATAAACTAGAGATTTATTTTATTATAAGAGATATAAAAAACAATAAACAATCTAGCATTGTAGATATAAGTAAACATAGTCACATTTTTAATAGAATAGATAATGAAATAAATAAAAAAGAGTGTGAAATAAAGAATTTACCAGATAAGGAAAATGAAATAAGAAATAAGAATTTAAACACTATAAGTAACATAATTTCTCATGCAAATGATAAATTTGATTTCTATAGTTACTGTGATTATTTGACTGAAGTAAAAAGAGCTAAAGATTTTTTTTCAGCACAAGATGATATAGGAAAAGAAGGCTCTGACAATAAGTTAATTGTAGAATGTTTAAATGAAATTATTAAAAATAGAATTAATGCTATAAATAATGATAGTATAAAGAATATATTTAAATTAATAAATTCTAAGTTTGATTTTGAAAACATTCATTTAAATAAAAAATATGATTTTATATATAATTTTTCAACAGAAAAAGAAAGAGATAATTTTATAAAATCAATGAATATTTTACTTATTGCTATCGAAGAGGTTCAAGTTATTAATAAATTTGATAATAATATAAAAAATAAAATAGAAAGTAAATTATCTACTATTATGATGATAGTTCTTAATAAAAAAATGGGTAGTGAATGTTCCTTTAATGATTTAATGCAAGAATGGATAGGAAAATATATTAGTGATAACCATAATGCGATAAAAAGAAATATGACTGTAGATACAGCTACACAAGTAGATACAGCTACACAAGTAGATACAGCTACACAAGTAGATACAGCTACACAAGTAGATACAGCTACACAAGTAGA
>NZ_JBEEWH010000002.1:6577-57893 GCF_040140305.1 Proteus sp. fly-1008 | reverse complement strand
TACAGATACACAAGTAGATACAGATACACAAGTAGATACAGATATACCAGAATATACAGACATACTTAATGATTTTGAGACGGAAGAAATAATAGAAATACCTAAAAAAGCACCTAAAAAAGACTTGGGTGATAAATATATTAATGTTGATTATTTTGATGTTGGAGATTATAAACCAATATTAGAAAGTAAAGCAGAAAATGTAAATGAGATAGATAAGGATGATAATTCAGATATTGATAATTATAAACTAATATCAGAAAGTAAAATAGATAATAAAAGTGAAATAGATGAAGATGATAGTTTGGATTTTCAATGGGATTATGAAGGTTTTAATATAAATCATGTTCATGAGGAAAAATTAGAATTGGATATTTTAATGGGGAAAATAGACAGTCTTAATTCAGAGTTAAAGTCAAATGAAAAATTCAATAAAATAATAAATAAATTAGACTCAATTATTCTCGATATAGATAAAAGTTCTACTGAAGGAGAAACTACTTTGAATTTAGATGAGAAGGTAAAATATTCAAAAGATAATTATCGATTGTTTTTTGATAAGGAGGGAAATACTAATGAAATAAGTGAAGAAAATAAAAATAACAAAAAACTATAAGTCTTTCCTTAAATAATATTTTTTATCACTAACCGGATAATTTTCTAACGTACCAAATATTTCAAATCCCTGCTTTTGATAAAAAGGCAGGGCTTGAAAGCTAAAGGTATCAACTTCAGCATATTTGGCACCTTTTTCTTTTGCCGTGTTTTCCATTGTTTGCAGTAATTCTGTACCTATGTTTTTTTTACGATAGGCTTTATCTACCCACAAATAACGAATACGTAGCCAATTTCCTAAAATATCACCAGTGATCCCACCTATTTTTTTACCATTCTCTTCCTTAAAAACAGCAAGTGGCGTGTATTGATCCATATGAATATAGTTGAGGTTATGTGTTAACAAACCTTCATAAATTTCATTGATCTCATTTGATGAGGGATTTGTGGTTATTTTTAGCGACATAATGGGCTCTATGTATTAAAAAAAATAATAATTACTTTATCACTATTTGGTTATTAAATATTTATACAAATGCTAGGATGGAAACAATAATTAAAAAAACTGAGTAACACAACATGTCGTTTTTAAAAACTCTACCAGGTATTCTATTTTGTGCATTAATAGGTGGTGTTCTTACCCTTTCTGGTTTGCCCATGGCGCTGATGTTTGGGCCGATCCTTGTTGTCATTATTGCTTATCGCTTTAAATGGGAGCTTGCGGTTCCTAAACATACATTAACGTTTATTCAACTGACTTTAGGTACATCGGTTGGCTTAATGTTTAACCAAGTTCATTTAGGCAGTGCTGATAATTTAATTATTCTTTTACTCACTCTTGTTGTTTGTTTAGCTATTCAGTTTTTTGTGAGTTATTTTTGGTTCCATCGCCATATTGGTTGGACGAAAGAAGAGTCAATGTTAGGTGCTGTGCCTGGTGCTATGGCCGCTATTTTGGCATTGACTGATCATACTAAAACACCACCCCAAAAAATTGTTATTTCTCATACTATTCGTTTAATGGTATTGATTATTCTGGCAGGTTTTATTGTGGGATCTGATAAAGCCAATATGCCTGAGTTTGCTATACCCGAAATGACACTGGTTTCATTGTTGTGGTTATTATTGATTGTAGCTTTAGGGTTAGGTACTGGGCTTTTATTACAGAAAATCCGATTCCCTGCACCCTTTATGTTGACTTCATTAGGTAGTGCAATATTTATTCAATCTTTTATCAGTGAACCTATTGCCTTTCCAATGTTACTTAATGAATTGAGTATGGTTTTAATTGGCATGAATATCGGGGCTCATTTTGTTGTTTTCCCATTTTCCTCACTAATTAAAAATGCTTTTTCTTCTGTTCAAGTAGTTATTATTAATGTGATTTTAACGGTAATAGTAGCATATGGAGCCGCTTATTTAACGGGTGTTCCTTGGGAAACATTAGTATTAGCATGGGCACCGGGAAGTATGGAAGCCATGACTTTTGCCGCTATCACAATGAACGTGGATGCCGCTTTTGTGATGTCGAATCATATTTTTAGAATGTTGATTATTCAAAGTATTCCTTCTATGGCTCTGTATTGGAATGAATATAGGCAGAAGAAAAATAATCAGCACAAAAAGGAATAAAGAGCAGGAAAAGAAAGTCAGTTTCTTTGATAACCTCTAATTAGTTGCTTTATATGGTTCTTGTTAATAAGCAAGCTATTCCAAGAGGTTATCTTTTTTTATTTATTTCAATGTTACTCAATAGGTATTAATAATTTAATAGACTTAATGACTTATTCGCGAGTAGCTGACATTTCTTATTATGTGACACTTCAATACCTTTTAAATCATTGTAACTGTCTTCATTTAATTGGCTCATCGGTAATGTTGAATAATTACTGACATCCCATTGTTGCGAGCGAGAAAAGACCATTAAGGCTCTTTCAATTTTAGACTTTGATATTTGCTCATAACCACAATCTTTATTTAAAAAAAGGTAGATTGCAGTTAAATCTGCCAAGTCTTCTGCTTGCGTGTAGGTTAACGCTTTTGCCCCCGAAGAAAAGAGCATAGAAAAAGAAAGCGTTAGCGTGCAGAACAAGGCGAACATTTTTTTCATTAGGTGTGTTGTTCCTTTGTGTGATGATTTAGCAAGTTTTGTTATTTGGCTTAATGTAGTTAAAAGTTTTGCAAAGACCCGCTATTTTGTTGGGTTTTAAATTGACCTTCCAGTAAGGGGAAACTTTAGCATCGGTAATAGTTTACAAGGCTTCTTTACTTATCTTATTTCGATAAAGACAGAATAACTTGTTTTTATTCAAAGGAATATATTATGCAACGTCGTGAATTTTTAAAATTAGGCGCCACATTAAGTGCTGTAACATTATTACCAAGTTGGAGTCGTTTTGCGTTTGCCCAAAGTAACACGCCTTCATTGGCGATTCCACCTCAAATTACCCCAGACGCTCAACAAAAGATTGTTCTTAATATTCAACAAGGTGTTTCTCAATTTATTCCCACGGCAAGCACAACCACATGGGGTTATAACGGCAGTTTATTAGGCCCTGCACTAAAGCTTAAACGTGGCCAACCAGTCACTATTAATATCAATAACCAATTGCCTGAAACTACAACGGTTCATTGGCATGGTCTTGAGATTAGTGGTGAAGAAGATGGTGGCCCACAAGCCATGATTGAACCAGGAAAATCTCGTACAGTGACTTTTACACCTAATCAAGCCGAGTCAACGTGTTGGTTCCATCCTCATACTCATGGTGTTACTGGACGACAAGTTGCTATGGGATTAGGTGGATTGGTCATTATTGAAGATGATGAAACAGCAAACCGTAAATTACCTAATCGTTGGGGTATTGATGACTTGCCCGTGATTTTACAAGACAAACGTTTAGACAGTAATGGGCAGATAGATTATCAACTTGATGTAATGAGTGCCGCAATTGGTTGGTTTGGCGACATGATGTTAACTAACGGCGCTATTCAGCCACAACATATTGTGCCAAAAGGCTGGATCAGATTACGTTTCTTAAATGGTTGTAATGCGCGTAGCTTAAATTTGGCAACCAGTGATGGCAGACCGATGTATGTGATCGCCAGTGATGGTGGATTGTTAGCGGAACCGGTCAAAGTGACGGAATTACCGATTTTAATGGGTGAGCGTTTTGAAGTTTTAGTGGATACGTCTGATGGGCGTGATTTTGATATTGTTACTTTACCTGTACGCCAAATGGGGATGGTTTTAGCGCCATTTGATAATGTACTCCCTGTGTTGCGTTTATTACCATCAGCAGAAAAAGGGCAAGGCTTATTACCTGATCAATTAGCGCTTATGCCAGCATTACCAGCACTCAGCAATATTTCAACGCGGACATTACATTTACGTATGGATATGCGTTTAGATATGCAAGGTATGATGTTATTAACAGAACGTTATGGTGATAAAGCATTAGCGGGTATTCATCATGGAATGAGCCATATGCGCCAAGGTAACGGTAATGGTATGATGGGCGGTGGGATGAATTGCGGTCATGGAAATGGTGATTTAGATATCTATAATGCTAATAGTATCAATGGTATTCCATTCTCAATGACAGAGCCTGCATTTGATGTGAAGCAAGGTGTTTATGAAAAATGGGTTGTATCAGGTCGTGGTGATATGATGCTACATCCATTCCATGTACATGGTACACAGTTCCGTATTTTATCTGAAAACGGTCGAGCACCAGAGAAACATCGCCAAGGTTGGAAGGATATAGTAAAAGTTGAAGGACAATTTAGCGAAATTCTTGTGAAATTTGACCATTTAGCAACAAAAGAGCACCCATTTATGGCGCATTGCCATTTATTAGAGCACGAAGATACAGGTATGATGGCGGGATTTACCGTTAGTAAATAATCTATCACTATAAAAATCATTAATATCAGTAAGATAAGTTGAAAAAAGGCACAGGATTAATATTTTGTGCCTTTATTTTCATTAAATCAGATCATCGCATGATGAGGGAAGTTCTGGTACAATCGTTTGCTTTCCCCGTTAACCCAATCGAAATTAATCATGAAACATATTGTTGATGTCATGATCTCTGAAGAAGAGATCAAACAGCGTATTGCTGAGCTAGGTCGTGAAATCACAGAACATTACCGCCCACGCCAAGATCAACATGATCTTGTCTTAATCGGCTTGTTAAAAGGTTCTTTTATTTTTATGGCAGATTTATGCCGTGAAATTAACGTGAACCATGAAGTCGATTTTATGACTGTATCAAGTTACGGTAATGGTATGACGTCAACACGTGACGTTAAAATCATTAAAGATCTCGATGAAGATATTCGTGGTAAAGATGTTCTGATTGTTGAAGATATCATTGACTCAGGTAATACCTTAAATCGTGTTAAAGAGATTTTAAGCTTACGTGAGCCAGCTTCTATTTCTATCTGTACTTTATTGGATAAGCCATCACGCCGTGAAGTGGATGTACCGGTTGAGTGGATAGGTTATTCTATTGAAGATAAATTTGTTATTGGTTACGGCATTGATTACGCACAGCGTTATCGCCATCTGCCTTATATTGGGCATGTAACGTTATTAGATGAGTAATTTATTTACTTAAATAGAAGTAAAAAAACCCGCTTTAGGCGGGTTTTTTATTGAATTGAATGTGCTTATTAACGAGGGTGACTCAATTTTGCCATCGCTTGGCGATAAGAAAGTTCAAGTTTCTCACGGCTATCTGAGGTGACATCGAGATCGTGTAATTCACCATTATTTAAACCGTAAACCCAACCGTGGATCATCACTTTTTGCCCACGTTTCCATGCGGCTTGCATAATCGTTGAGTGGCCTAGGTTATATACTTGTTCAATAACGTTTAGCTCACAAAGTAGGTTTAATCTATCATGAGGAGCAAGTTCGCCTAACATTGAACTGTGTTTGTACCAAATATCGCGGATATGCAATAACCAGTTATTAATAAGTCCTAATTCAGTTCCTTCAATAGCCGCTTCAATACCACCACAACCATAGTGGCCACATACAATAATATGTTCAACTTGCAATACATCAACAGCATACTGAATAACAGAAAGACAGTTTAAGTCGGTGTGGATCACTAAGTTTGCGACATTACGGTGAACAAATAGGTCGCCGGGTGCAGCATTGATCAATTTTTCTGCTGGAACGCGGCTGTCAGAGCAACCAATCCATAAAAAATGGGGTTTTTGGCCTTTACAGAGATCTTTAAAAAACTGAGGATTTTCTTCAGTAACAGATTCTGACCATTGCTTGTTATTGGCTAACAGCTCTTCAATTTTTCTCATCATGACGTGACTGCCTGTAAATTCGGTTTCTCACCATTTGCGCTGACAGTACGCCAACACGAAATAGCACTGTGTTATTGTTGGATGCGAGAGATCCACTAAGAAAGGGTATTTTTATACCATTACTTTTGAATTAATCAGAAGGCTTTTTTAAAGCCAAGTGACAGATAATTGTCTGTATTTTTTCGCTTTCAAATAAGATAGATCTTTTTATAGCATTTGTTTAATGAATTTATCAATACATTCTTTGATGTAAATCAAATGTGTAAAAAGATAACTGATTGTTAAGACTACTATTATACTATCCAAAAATAGGTTTATTAAAACATATTATAAATAAATCTTATGTTTATGTTTTTTTGCTTTTTGATATGGATAAATACAGGGATGATAAAAATCGATAGTCAGCATTGATTGAGATAATAAATGGCGAGATAATATCAATCAGTAAGATTGAGGAACAAGGGCAATAATTTTATTGCTATCAGCGAGGCTAAATGATTACATCAAGGGATGAATTGATTAATACATTAGGAATATAAGCAAGAAGTAACAGTATATAGCATCTTCATCTCTGATTTTTTCTTACATTAAGTTTTATTCTTATTATCTGTAATAGTTAAAATAAATTTATTTATTCGTTTGTGTCATAAACCCTAAAACGGTTTATTTACGGCCTTATTTTCTCTAGAATATCCTTATTCCATTTTGATCATATTGAACTAAGCTTATTTTCTAATTCGAAGCGTGTGAGCAATACGTAGCGTTAGTAAGGCTTAGTTGAATAGCTATTTTCTGATTTCAGCTCAGTCAATGCTGAATAATGCAGTTGATAAAAGGTAATTCCCACTTATGACGTATGCATTGGAGTTAACGGAGTTAACGAAAACTTATCACAATGGCGTAAAAGCGCTAAAAGGAATTAATCTCACCGTGGAAGCGGGAGATTTTTATGCTTTATTAGGTCCTAATGGCGCAGGAAAATCGACCACCATTGGTATTATCAGCTCTTTAGTTAATAAGAGTAGTGGCAAAGTTAAAGTCTTTGGCTATGACACAGATACCGATATGGTTAATGCAAAGCGCCAGCTAGGGTTAGTGCCACAAGAGTTCAATTTCAACCCATTTGAAACCGTATTACAAATCGTCCTCAATCAAGCCGGTTATTATGGTGTTCCTCGTAAGTTAGCATTAGAACGTGCTGAAACCTATTTAACTCAGTTAGATTTATGGGAAAAACGTGATGATAGAGCCCGTTTTTTATCTGGGGGAATGAAGCGCCGTTTAATGATTGCTCGTGCATTAATGCATCAGCCAAAATTACTGATCCTTGATGAACCAACAGCAGGTGTTGATATTGAATTACGTCGCTCAATGTGGATGTTTTTAAAACAATTAAACGCTGAAGGAACCACCATTATTTTAACGACACACTATTTAGAAGAAGCAGAAATGTTGTGTAGGAATATTGGTATTATTCAACGTGGTGAACTGGTCGAAAACACCAGTATGAAAGGCTTATTAAGTAAACTAGAGTCTGAAACCTTTATTTTAGATTTAGCACCAAAAAGTCCATTGCCTGAATTACAAAATTATCAATATCGTTTAATGGATACTTCAACATTAGAAGTCGATGTTAAAAGAGAACAAGGTTTAAATAGTGTTTTTGCTCAACTTAATACACAAGGTATTCAAGTGTTAAGTATGAGAAATAAAGCCAATCGCCTTGAAGAATTATTTGTTCATTTAGTTAATGAAGAGCATACAGTAGAAGGAGAGAGGGAATGATTCAGCTGTATTGGGTAGCCCTCAAAACAATTTGGATTAAAGAAGTTACCCGTTTTGGCCGTATTTGGATACAAACGTTAATTCCACCTGTAATAACTATGTCTCTCTATTTCGTTATTTTCGGTAACCTAATTGGTAAACGAATTGGCGATATGGGTGGTGTTGATTATATGCAGTTTATTGTTCCTGGCCTGATTATGATGGCAGTAATAACAAACTCTTATGCCAATGTTTCCTCTTCATTTTTTGGTGCCAAGTTTCAGCGTAGTATCGAAGAGTTATTAGTTTCACCAGTGCCAACGCATGTTGTTATTGCGGGCTTTGTGGGTGGTGGTGTGGCTCGTGGTGTTTGTGTCGGTATCTTAGTGACTCTAGTTTCGCTATTTTTTGTACCTTTAGAAATGCATTCTTGGACAATGGTCGTGGTGACATTGTTGATGACTTCCATTGTGTTTTCACTTGCCGGGTTGTTAAATGCAATCTTTGCGAAAACCTTTGATGATATCAGCATTATTCCAACGTTTGTTTTAACGCCATTAACCTATTTAGGTGGTGTATTTTATTCACTTTCACTCTTACCTGAATTTTGGCAAGGTGTGTCAAAATTAAACCCTATTGTGTATATGATTAGTGGTTTTCGTTATGGCTTTTTGGGTATTACCGATGTTTCTTTAACGGTTACCATCAGTGTGTTGTGTCTTTTCATTGCCGTGTTTTATGTTATAGCATGGTACTTGATTGAAAAAGGCAGAGGTTTAAGAAGCTAATCAATAAAACGAAAATAATAGTTATAATGTTTGAAATCGGTATCTTAATTAGAGATACCGATTTTTTTTAACTGTTTTTTCAGCATAAATGTTAATTTTTCTTTAAATTGACGCTTTGCTATTAACAAAATGATTTTTCTTGTTTAGTATACTAAACACTTTGGTAGGGGATAGAAAGGAAATGTAATGACAACGGCAAGCCAAACAGGCAAAGCACCTGAGGCAATCTCTCGTAATAAGCTTTTATGTATCGCTGGTATGGGCTGGACTTTTGATGCAATGGATGTAGGGCTACTTGCTTTTTTGCTCACTGCATTAAAAGAAGATTGGGGATTAACTGCATCACAATTAGGCTGGATTGGTAGCGTAAACTCAATTGGAATGGCTGTCGGTGCTTTTGTATTTGGCATTATTGCAGATAGAAAAGGACGTAAACCCGTTTTTATCTTTACTTTGTTGCTGTTTAGCTTAGGTTGTGGATTAACTGCATTAGCAAGCTCTTTGATGGTGGTGCTTGTTTTACGTTTCTTTATTGGAATGGGATTGGGTGGGGAATTACCTGTTGCTTCAACACTTGTCAGTGAAAGTGTTGAAACTCATGAGCGAGGTCGAATTGTTGTTTTATTAGAGAGTTTTTGGGCTGTCGGTTGGTTAATTGCGGCTTTGATTGCTTATTTTATTATTCCTGATTATGGCTGGCGTATGGCGATGTTATTAAGTGCATTACCGGCTGTATATGCTCTTTATTTACGATCAAAATTACCTGAACCAACCCCATCTCATATCTCACAGAAAAAAACACGCTTATCGATCCGTCAATCAATGGCATTAATTTGGTCACCTCAGTATCGACGTTCAACGCTAATGTTGTGGATCTTATGGTTCTGTGTCGTTTTCTCTTATTATGGTATTTTTTTATGGCTACCAAGTGTGGCTATGTTAAAAGGCTTTAGTTTAATAAAAAGCTTTCAATATGTGCTTATTATGACATTAGCACAATTACCCGGTTATTTTACCGCTGCGTGGTTAATTGAACGTTATGGGCGAAAATTTGTGTTAGTCACTTATTTAGCAGGAACTGCTATTAGTGCCTATTATTTTAGTGTGGCTGATACCACGACAACGCTACTTATTTTTGGCATGTTACTGTCATTCTTTAATTTAGGGGCTTGGGGGGCTTTATATGCTTATACGCCAGAGCAATATCCTGATGGAATACGAGCAACAGGTGCAGGAACAGCAACAGCAATAGGGCGTATTGGTGGAATATTAGGGCCTTTAATGGTGGGATATTTAGTCCAATATCAATTTGAAATAAGCTCCATATTTCTTATTTTCAGTTTTTCAATTGTTATTGGGATATTGGCAGTGATGTTATTGGGTAAAGAGACAAAGAATAAACCGCTTAACTCAATTTAATCACACTTTATGTGACTAAAAATACAGAAATCTCCTTACTTGTAATATGATAGCGATTAAGAATTTTATGAAGAAAGGGGATAAAAGATGTCTCATTATGATGAAGTGGTTAAACAGGTTGATGATGCTATTGCGACAACCAGTATTGAAACCATGAATGAACTTTTAGTGGAATTAGGTAAAGATAAAACGATTGAATTCCCACTACGTTATGAGCAACAAGAGCGTTTACGCACAGCTATTTTTCATCACGGCGAAAAACATCGCTAATCGAATTATGACTAAGAAATAAGTATTTAAAAAGCGTTTTAACCGTTTTAATAAATAGGTGTAAACGCTTTTTTCTTTTTATTACACCGTATCATACGGATCAAAAAGTCTTTTTACCTTCAAGTACCGCAATTCTATTTTCAATGGACGGATGTGTTGAGAAAAATGAGTCTCCTTTATTAAAAATAAAGGCTGCTTTGCGATAAGCACGTCCCGTTGAACCATCTTCAAAACTTTCAGTGTCATGTTGTGCCGAAATTTTCTTTAGCGCATTAATCATTGCTTGATTATCTTGCGTTAAATCGACAGCGGCGGCATCAGCCATATATTCACGAGTACGAGATAAATAAAAATAAAGGACTTGGGTAATAATCGGTAAAACAAGGTTTAATACAATCAAAATAAGGCGAGCCTTGCTTGCTGCATCATTACTTTTTCCACCCCGGTTGCCTGATGCAATATATAAACGGCTACCAAAGATATTCGTAACCGTCAAAATAACGTTGGCTAAGATGCCAACATATAATGTTAGTCGTGAGTCGCCATGAATAATATGCCCTGTTTCATGGGCTAATACTGCTTGCACTTCTTGGCGATTAAGGCGACTTAATAAGCCAGTGGTTACACCAATAAAGGCATTTTTTTCAGACCAACCAGCTGCAAAAGCATTTGCTTCAGGTGTATCAAGAATATAGAGCTTAGGAATATAGCCTAGCGTGGCACTTAAACTAAGTTCTTCCACAATATTGAGCAATTGGCGCTCTTGTGCATTTACTGTTTCATCTGGGCTAATTAATTTAGCATTCATTCCTGTCAGCATGATTTTGTGCCCTTTAAAATGAATAAAAAGAAGCAATAAAATCGAGATAGCTAAAATAATGAGTGAAGCAATGGGAATAGATTGGAAAGTCAGAAATGCCAACATATTATCAGTGAGATCTAGATAAGGATTTGCTCCAATAGCTGTATCCACCAGCAAACCGATCATTAGCATTAATAGTAAATAAGTTGCTATAACAAAACGAGTTCGAATAGCATTTTTTCGTAGAACATTTCTGAAATCCATTGGTGACTCCAAACAGCACCGCTAAGTGCTGTTTTATCAATCAAGAAGGCATAAGTATCTTTTTATCACTTTAAAAATTAATCGAAATTAATGCGGCGAGCTTCTTCTGTTTTAATAGTTCCTTCATCAAGACGCCAGTACTCTTTATCAATAACTAAGCTTGGGAAAATCTTGACAATAAACACAGCAGGAATAGAAGCAATAAAAGCGCGATATTGTTCTAAAGTACGGTTATAGCCGCGTTTTGCAAAAGAGAGTTTATTTTCCGTTGAAACAATCTCTTCTTGTAAATTTGCCATAATGGTATCGGATTTTAATTCAGGGTAATTTTCAACCGCAACATTAATGGCACCACTTGAAACAATTTTTGATAATTCGTCTTCAGCTGCTTTGGCTTCTTTGCCATTGGCACTTTGAGTTTGTGTTCTTAATTCAGTGATTTTAGTAAATACGTCAGATTCATGGCTGAGATATTTTTTTACTGTAGCTAATAAGCTATCAAAGACTTTACCACGACGATCTAATTGTACTGAAATTTCGGTTTCACTTGAGATAACAGCTTCACGCATAGAAATAATACGGTTGTAATAATAAAAAATAAGACCCAATAACGCGATAGTAATAATTAATCCAGTCATGGTGAAGTGCTCTCTTTTCTAATCGTAAACAGGAAATTGTGTTAAATCTTTAATGTTAATTTTGCCTATTATTGATAAAGATAGCTAGATGATTATTTCATCAAAAACAAAAAGAACATGAATAAAGTAAAATTAATGATATTGATTGAGATAAAAAAATACCCCGAATAAATTCGAGGTAAAAATTAAAGGTAATGCTAGGGCAAATAAAAATATCAAGTGAAACATAGGGGATGAATCTGAGTTAAATAATCGTGTTAACGAAACTATTTAACTCAGAGGTAAAACATTTAGAACCAAGGTGCTTGTGCCATTACGTTGCCATAAAACAGCATTCTTCCCGTGATTTCACCACTAAATAACATCAAAATAGTGATGATAGAGAGCGAAGCTTTGTTAAATGACGTGCTGTGAGACAAAGTAATAATGCAGATACCAATAATTAGACTAGCAATGACTTGCCACCATAATAATAAGCTTGCAACATCTGCACCGGGTACTTGTGTTCTCATAACCAAGCCTATGAGAACTAGGAATGCACCAACTAAGGTTCCTATTTTTAATGAGTTACTAATGGTTTTACCTTGTAAACGCAACCAAGGGATCATTGAGCCAAAACCAAGCAATAACGCTGTGCCAATAAAGCTAATTTGTGTTGCTGGTGTATGCCAAAGAGGATGAGCCTGCATTTGGTAGTAGATTTGTGCTGTGATCAAAATAACAGGTAAACCAATAACGCCACAAAACAACCCAAATAGACTATTACGGCGAATAGCATGAGGTTGTACCCAACTGGCTAGCGCCCATAATGAAATTAAGCCATTTAGCATCACAAAGGCAATTGCTTCGCGACTTAACCAAGAATGTGCAATACCTAATACTGAACGATAAGCACCGAGCGGATCACCTAAGTGTCCCATCGACATTGATGAACCCACAACTTCAATCAGCCAAATGAGTGCAATGGTTGTTCGTAATGCTTTGGTGTTTAGCATTGCAACGTTTTGAGTTTGGTTTTGCCATTGATACAGTGAAAGTGCTAATACCGCACCAATACCCCATTGACTCATAACCGTAAACAGGACTAACGGCAGTTGATAATCATGCATGATTAATCCTCCATACCAATAATGACAATATTAGGATTACTGATGGTGTGATCAGGTACACCATAGCGTTTTTCTAATAAAGCCCAATTTGTCGTGTGTTTTTTACGCAGATCTTCAATTTCACCAAACTCAATAGCCCCAGTAGGACAAGATTCAACACAACGGGGTTTTAAGCCTTCATCAAGTCTATCCGCACACATATTGCATTTACTGGTTTTTCCTTCTACTGGATCATAAACCGGAGCGTTATAAGGGCACGCCATGATGCACATTTGGCAACCGATACATTTTTCATGATCTTGCACGACAATACCGTCTTCACGTTTGGTATAAGTGTCAGCAGGGCAAACTTTTAGGCACTGTGGATCGTCACAATGGTTACAAGACATGGTAATAAAAGCTTGTGCATTGGGTTGATCTTCATTGAATTCGCGAACTCGACGCCACAACACACCTGGAGGCGTGACATTTTCAGATTTACAGGCCATCGAGCAAGTTCGGCAACCATAGCAATCTTTGGTATTTATTAGAAAACCATACTGTTTCTTCGCCATGATCAAGCCTCCCGTCTTACGTTAACTAAGGTGCTATTACAGCAATGGCCGTTACCTAAAGGTTCAACGTGGTCATTGGTAACATGGCTACTACTTCCGCCTTGTTGTTCCCACCATCCATTATCTAATGAAATAACGCCTTGCTTAATATGCGTGGTCACAACGGCAATCGCACGGTGCTCTCCTCGATCATTAAATGCAATAGCCCATTCACCATCTTTAATTCCTCTGGCTAAAGCATCATTAGGATGGATAAGAATATTAGGTTGATTACGCTGTACTTCTAAGATCCACTCATTCATACCATGGCTAGAGTGAACACTACGAGCGAGCTTGCGTTGCACCGCCATTAGTGGGTATTTTTTAGCAAGTTCAGGTGAGCCTTTTGTCGATTCTTTTACGGGATAATAGGTGACAATCGGAGAGAAGTTTTTATCCTGCCACTCTTCAATAAAGAAGTGTGCTTTTTTCGTTGAAGTACGGAAAATGCCATCTTTAAAAGGGATCCAGTCGCCTTCAACTGGGCGCACTGGGCCTTTTTCTAACATTTCACGTGTAATGCCGGAGCCTTTAAGGCAAGCATCAATATAGTGTTCAATAGGTTGGTTGAAAACGTCACCAAAGCCAAAACGTTCGGCAAGACGAGCAAAGATCCAATAATCAGGTTTTGCATCTCCTGGTGGCTCAACTGCTTTTTCCATTAATTGTACATATTGACTACGAACACCTGCCATTAAGCTGGTATCTTCAAAAATAGTTGTAACAGGGAGTACAAGATCGGCATAAAGTGCAGTGGATGACATCAAGTTATCAGCAACAACCACAAAAGGTACTTTTTTCAGTGCATTACGTACCATATTAGTGTTAGGAAGTTGTGTCATCACCCCCATGGTCATGATCCACCAAAAATTAATTGGGTGTGGTCTTTCATTGACAATCCAATCACCCACTTTCGCAACAGGAATGGGTTTTATTGGTTTTGCGTTAGGTGCTGGTGGAATAATTGGACTAAATTTTGCCATTTGGCGAGCACCACCGGCATCACAAATTCCAGCACCTTTTTTACCGATATTGCCGGTTAATAATGCAAGATAAAATTGGCTAGCTGCAACATAAGCACCAAATTCGGTACGTTGAGCGCCGGACATATTTTGCACAATCATAGCGGGTTTGGTGGTGGCATAATCACGAGCTAAACGAATAATAGTTTCTTTCGGGATATCCGTTTCTTGACTGGTTTTTTCGACAGTCCAAGGTTGTGCTTGTTGGTAAATTTGCTCAAAGACAGTCACATAATCAGCATTAGTAGGTAGTTCATTATGAGTTAACGCAGGAATAATATTCGGTGTCTCATGGTGAACAAGTTGCTGACTTAAAGTATCAAAAACTAGATAACTATCTTGATCATCATCAGATTGACGTAATAGTTTTTGCTGTGAGTCAACAAGGTAGACGGCACCTGTGTGTGCACGTAAAAAAGGTTTATCAGTGAGATTTTCTTCAATGATAATTTTGATCATACCTAACGCAAGTGCCGTATCAGTACCAGGAACGATAGGGATCCACTCATCTGCTTTAGCGGCTGTTTCATTAAAGCGAGGATCAATAACCACCATTCTGGCGCCATTTCGACGAGCTTGGTTGTAATTTTTGAAATAGGCCTGCATCGTGACTGCGGGGTTATTTCCCCAACAAAGAATATAGCGACTATCCTTTACTGTATCTCGAGTGTCGGCGTAGCGTAGACCCACCATTGGGATCATCGCCGCGGTTACCGCAGAGCAACAAAGAGAGCCTGCTTGTTTTGTTGAACCGCCTAAGTAATCGAAAAAGGCTTTACCCATATCATTTTTAATTGAGTCCATATTGCCGGCATGAGTAGAGATAAACAGTCCCTCATTACCAAACTTATCAATGGTCTCTCTAATATTCTTTTCAATGAGATCTAGCGCTTCATCCCAACTAATGGGTTTGAACTCCGCTTTTCCTTTTTCACCCACACGCAATAAAGGTGTGGTTAAACGATCTTTATGGTATACCCATTTGGTTCGACTCATACCTCGTAAACAGCATTTCACATTAAAGCCTTCAGTGGCTTCAACTTTGATAAGTTGCCCCTTATGTGTAAAAGCTGTTAGGTTACAGTGCAAACATTCCATCGCACAGGTTGAACGAAAGGTTTTATATTCGGATAATTTTATCCGTGGTTTCTGGTTAAATATGGGTTTATTTTCATTAACTAGACTGAACGCGTTAGGAGAAAGAGCTGCCACGCCAATGGCACCCATTCCTTTTAACAGCGTTCTTCTATTTAATTCCCACTTTTGATTTTTAGACATAGACATTCTCACGCACAAGAAAAGTTAACTATATATAAACTCAATTCATATATAGTTAACATTGAGGTAGATCATCTAAAAATAGACAAAGAAAATAATCGACAGAAAATAGCTAAAAAGCCACATTTAAAATAAGGTTTTAGTGAAATAAACTAGTAAAGATGACAAAAAAAGAATAATGGGATATCGTCATAAAATAAAATAAACAACGAATAGGTGTGAAAGAAATAAATGCAGAATTCTCAAGGAGTTAACTCGGTTGATATTGCTATTACCATTCTCGAATTTATTGCATCGAATGGCGGTATTGCCCGATCGTCAGATATTGCAAAAGCCTGTTCGCTTTCAAAAAGTCGCTTACATAAATATTTAGTGTCACTTTGTCGCTCTGAAATGTTGTACCAAGAAAGCGGCGGAAGTCAGTATTGCTTGGGGAGTAAAATTCTTCTTTTAGCGCAGGCAACACCTAAGCCACAATCCATGGTGGATGAAATTAATCAGCTATTATGTGAGTTTAGAGATGAACATAATATGTCTACAGGATTAGTTATTGCGCAAGGCAATCAGCTTTTTTTAACGCGATATAATCGCAGTTTTAAACATGTTGATATTGATTTTTTACCCGATACACCTGTGCCTTATAAAATTAGTGCTGCGGGCTCTATTTTTGCTGTTTTTAGTAATTTAGAGATAGATGCGGGTTTATCAGAAAAACAGAAAAATACTATTCGCCAACAAGGTTTTGCTATTCGTCATGAACCGGCTGAAGGTATTCCTGGTGCACAATCCATTTCATGCCCTGTTTTTAATAAAAAAGGAGAAATGGTGGCAGCAGTATTAACGATGGGCTTTATTGAGTCTGAAAGACAAACTGAATTGGGTAATACACTTAAAGCTAAGATGACGCGCTTTTCACGTTAATTGAGTGGAGTATTGAATTTAGGCATCTTGGCAGGAAAAGCCAAGTGCCTAATATGCAGAGAAGAATTAATCAAATAGCCCTTTTGCAAGGGTATCACCTTGGTGTGGGATGCCGGGTAATACAAAGTAGTATCCGCCACCAAAAGGTTTGATATAGCGCTCTAATGGTTC
Organism: Proteus sp. fly-1008; assembly: GCF_040140305.1. NCBI lineage: Bacteria > Pseudomonadati > Pseudomonadota > Gammaproteobacteria > Enterobacterales > Morganellaceae > Proteus > Proteus sp. fly-1008. Next base: position 40,971 of record NZ_JBEEWH010000002.1, on the reverse strand, counting down.
ACCATCTAAGCGTTTTTGGGTATCAATAAAGCCTTTTTTAAGGTTATTTTGAAATGAGATAAAAATCAGTCCCATATCTAATTGACCTGAAGGCGTTAAACCTAATGAATAGCTGTAACTACGTCGGCGTAGTTTGGCGCTATAACGTTCTGGATTTCTTGGCTCTGCTCTTCGCATATGAGAGTCAAACAGCACTCGGTCACCATGAGGATCTTTTTCAAACTGTGGATCGTCCATTTCCTGCTTCATTCCAATTGGCGCACCCGTTGATCGATGACGGCCAAAATTATTCTCTTGATCTTCAAGCGGTGTTCTATCCCAAAATTCCAATGCAAACCGAATAAGACGCACTGCTTGATAGCTTCCGCCTAAACACCATTGTGGCTCTTTTTGTTCTTCTGTGATCCAGACTAGCGAGTCCATCAGGTTATTATCAGATGAAGGCGCGTTCCCTGAGCCATCTTTAAAACCAAAAAGGTTAATCGGCGTTTGATGATTATCAATATCGCGAGCAGGAAGAAAACCATCAATTTTCCACACCGCATAAATTTGACCAGAAAGATATTTTAAAATATCTCTTAACGCATAAATGACACTTTCTTGGCTATTAGCACAAAACTGGAGTAGAACATCGCCACCACACCATTTTGGATCTAATCGATCATTAGGAAAGGGCTTCATGGGCTCTAAGCGTTTGGGTTTTTTAGGCTGAAAACCAAAACGATTATCAAAAAAGCTATCACCTAACGCGACAGTAATGGTTAATTCATCTGGGTGTAATTGAGTGCCCAGAATACCAGACTCAGCAGGAGGAAGATGTGGATTTGCTCTCTGCTCTAGCTCACGAGGTTGCGTTAAAAAAGCAATTCGTTGTGTCAGAGTTGCGAATATTTTTTTTACTTCATCAACAGTAGTGACTGTTAGATTGAGAGCAATAAATGAGGCGTGTTTTTGTTCTGGAGTAATAACGCCTGCTTGGTGTTTACCTAAATAAGCAATCGTACGTTGATAACGGGGCACAGATGAAGCACCTTGTTTTTGTTGTGCATTAGCCCCTATACTGGCGAGTAATAAGCTTCCACCTAACCATTTTAACGTTGTACGTTTATCGAGGTTAACTGGACTTTTTAATAACGGTTTAAAGAGAGTTTTATTTTTCATCACTTGCTTCTTTATAGTGATAGTAAACATCAATATCGAGCGTGCTACGTAAATTCGCCACTTGCTCTGCTAATTGTGTTACTTGAGAGAAAAGCCAGCTTTTTTCTGTTTCAGGAAGCGCATTTAAAGGCTGGAATAAACCTTCATCACGCTGATATTTTAAAAGCAGAGCACCAATATCATTATATTGCTTGATCAGAGATTGATATTCAGTAGGGGGAATATGTTCGGATAAGCTCTCCACTATTAAGCGTGATCCGGATAAATTTGCATAACTATCACCTAGATCGCTATTTGAGTATTGGTTTTCAATCCCTGCTAATTTGTCCGTTAAAATAAACTCCAAGCTATCACCCGCCGATTGGACTAATTTGGGGATTGGGATATCTTCAATGGCTAAACGTTTTTTTAGATCACTAATGCCTCTTAATAGCGCTTTTGCGGACTCTGTAGCTTTTTGCGTATCTTTTAATTTAAAGAGTTGATATTCAATTAAATGAAATCCTGAAAAACGCGATGAGTTTTCTCTTTCAATAAAGAAATCGGCTCGATTATTTAATAAACGTTCGCTTGATCCAAAAAGCGCAATAATAGGGCGAATAACTTCATAGTGATAATGCGCTTGTTGATAGGCATTTTGAGCATTAATAAGCTGATTTTTTTCGCTATTTACTATTAATTTATTGAGTGCTTTTTCAACTTGAGTTAATTGCTCAACAGCCTTTTCTCGGTACATTAAAATATCAGTTTTAAATTTTTCAGGAGTAGGAATATCTCCTTTTGCAACGATGATATTTTCGCTATCTTGAATAATTCCTTGAATGATTTTTTCAGCGTAAATAGGTAGAGAAAACAGCAAAATAAAGAAAAAAACAGTAATATTTCTTCTTTTAAATTTTGTGTTATTTCGCATGCTGAGTACCTCGCTTAAATAACAGTGCAACAATCACCCAGTAGACAATAAACGTCACCACGCTTAAACCAATGGGTTGAGAGCGATAAGCGAAGAATGATACTAAGAAATTACCAAAGACACTCGAGTCATCCAGAATATGGCTAATATCCCAAAGCGGATATATCAAGAAATCAGGTAATTCAAAATCCATTTCAATGAGTAGATTTGCAATTTCTTCTACGGCTTTTAAGAGCAAAGAAACGGCAAGGAATAGCAGTAAAAATCCCGTTACAGTAAAGAAATAACGCCATGAAATAACTTTTGACGTCAGTAAAAATAGCCATAGAGTGAATGCTGCGACAAGTAAGCCAATAAAGACTTCAATAAAGAAAGGCAGTGCTGTTTGTGCATTGAGAGCCATAATATGGCTAGAGAGGAAGACAACAACTTCACTGCCTTCTCTGGCAATTGCAATGGCAATAATCAGTAAAATACCCCATGCACTTTGTTGCTGTGTTTTTTGTGTGAGTTCATTTTCTATGTTGGTTTTTAGTGACTTTCCTTGCCCATTCATCCAATAAACCATTTGAACAATAAGCACACAGGCGAGGATCTCCATTGCGATCATAAATAGAGATTGCCACATATCTTCCAGTGAACTAAATACACCATAAATGCTCAGAGCCAAGATAACAGCAAGAAATAGTCCAAATATAACGCCACTCCACAAGTATTTCATACCTTGTTTTGGCGCTGGAGAGCGCTTTATCCAAGCATAAATAATGCCAATTACCAGTAGTGCTTCAAAACTTTCTCGCCAGACAACAAACAGAACTTGTCCCATATTTACTCTGCCTTTTCAGTTGCAACAATTTCACCTTGAGGGTGAGAAAGGTGAAAATCATCAAAGAAGGTGTAACGACCGGGTTTTAGTGGTGCTATCACAACGACAGAATTTGCGCCAGGAGCTAATACTTTTTCTTTACGTAACTGTGTACTTTCAAATTCAACAGGGCTGGTGCCTGTATTACGGATTTTTATTCTAATGGGGGTTTTGGCAGGTACTTCGAGTACTTGAGGAATAAGCTCGCCGTCTTTCATTTCTAATTCAACAGTAAATTTCTCAGCAGCAAAAACAGAGCTTGTTATCATTAATAGCAGTAATAACGTGTATTTATAGAGATGTTTCATCATCAGCGTTTCACTTAAAAAAAGAGAAAAAGGATAAACTCAATTTTATTGAGCTTATCCGTTATCAAGCTAATTAATAACTACCTTTACGACCTGTGCCGCTATAGGTGAAATCCCATGAAACTTCAAAGGGTTCAAACCAAGGTGCAACACCGGTTTCTTTGTCAATATGGCGACCAAATGTAATATCTTTATTGTATGAAGGTGGGTAAATTTTATAAGTAACATTATATTGGCCATTACCATCGAGTTTCAGATTCTCGCCATAGTGAGGACCATCATTAGCCACCATTGCCATAAAAACGCCTTGCTGTTTTTTCGCTGGCGCATCTGATTTTGTCACGGTGTATTCAATAGTGAGGTAAGGGATCCAGTCACCTTCTGCAAAGCCATTAGGATTGTCTTCTGTAGCATGGATATCGGCTTCTAAATGGATATCGGCTTTATCAGCCGCGAGATGGCTCATTGCATGATGACCTTCTTCGGTATCCATAGTGATAGGTTGAAGGTAAACCCCCTGAATTTCCATACCATTTTTAATAATAGGATGACCTACAGGGTACTCTAGAGCAAAAGCCGAGGTTGAGAGAAACGATAATGCAGTAAGAGAGAGTGCATAGCGATATTTCATGTTTAACCCTTATTTCAAATGATAATCGTTATTATTCTTAATTAGGTTAACACAATTTGTATTAAAGAGAGGAGATAATCTATACGAAAAATATCGCTTAAGTTACGAAAAAAACAGTGAAAAATGTATTAACATTTTATTTTATAAAAGAAAAAAATTTGTTGGTTTAAATATAAAAGATAAATAGAATTGATAACTCAAAGTAATTATACTCATTATGATTATCAAATTAAGAGTGATATATGGAAACCTTATTTATCTTAATAAAAAGATAAAATAGAAGATTTCCATACCAAGAATATTAAATTTGGCTTTGAGCACTCCAAAATTGTTTGGATTGTGTCAGTGCGATAGCAGAAACTTGCTCTTCATTAGGGGGTAAAAAAAACGCTGGTGTCACTTTTAGCTCTTGAGCAATATGAAAGAGCATATCAACATCAATTTTACATAGCCCATTCTCATATCGTGAAAATTGTTGTTGGCTAATACCCACTCGTTCAGCGACAACCTTTGCTGATAAGCGAAGCTGCTGGCGTTGTTTACGAATTTTATGCCCAATAATTTGAGAAATGGGATAAATCTTTGACATTAGTGACCTCATTCTTCCTATCAACCACCAATAATATTCAATAATTCAAATATCAAGTTTCTGTGATGGATCTTCAAAATAAACAAGCACTCCGGCTTGAATGAGTAAAATCCATTCTATAGTGTTATCGGTTAATAGGCGGAATTATTTATACCCGTCAGGCTATAAGATGATAATAATTTTTATTAAACTATTTTGATATCATTCTTTTTTCTAGCAGGAAAATCGAGAAAAATTTGATAAACAGTGCTATATATTGTCAAAATGCCATTTTATCCATTATTTGTGCTCGCATTTATGATTGATAAAGAGTAAATAATGAAACTATAACAAAAAAGATAAAGCCCTCTTTGACTGTGTTTATACTCGAAAATACCTTTTATATATTTTTTATGATGGGTTATTTTTGAGTTTTTTTTTATTTGGCCCAATTTTTCTTCTTAAATAGCTTTAAAGCGACATACCTCTTTTTACTTTATCGAAATTAATAAAATTACATTCACTTCGAATAGTCCATGGCGTTAATATTGTTATCTATAATACTTAGGTAGATTATAAGTATTACAGGTAATTATCTATTTATCGTCAAGGTCGAGATTATGAATGTAAAAGATATCATTCGTCATGAACCATTTGGAACATTGCTAGGTTATGCGCCTGGTGGTGTCGCGATTTACTCTTCAGATTACAGTAGTATCGATAAAGAAGACTATGCTGCTAATGATTCATTCCGTAGTTATATTGGTAATGAATATATGGGGCACAAGTGGCAGTGTGTTGAATTTGCTCGTCGTTTCCTTTATCTGCATTACGGCGCTGTATTTACTGATGTGGGAATGGCTTATGAGATTTTTTCATTGCGTTTTTTACGTAAAACCATTGATGACGATATATTGCCTCTCCAAGCGTTTGCTAATGGCGGTAAGCAGGCACCAGCTGTTGGTGCTTTACTGATTTGGCAAGAAGGTGGTGAGTTTAAAGTGACCGGTCATGTTGCAGTGATCACTGAAGTGCTCGAAGATAAAATCCGTATTGCAGAACAAAATGTTATCCACACTAGATTACCAGCAGGCCAGCAATGGACACGAGAATTACCGCTTAGCGTCAGTGATGACGGCTACTTTATTCAAGATACTTTTGAGAACACAACGCTTTTAGGTTGGATGATCCAAACTGAACCTAATGCTTATAGTCTTCCTGAGCCTAAAATCACACCTGAACTATTAAATATTCATGCCGAAAAACTTGAAAATAAAGGTCAATTCGATGGGAAATGGCTAGATGAAAGCTCGCCATTAGAGAAAGCTTATATCTGTGCGCAACATGGTCATATTATCAATCAAGATAGTTACGAATATTTCACCATTTCAGAAAGTGCAGAGCAGGAGCTTATTCGCGCAAGTAATGAAATGCATTTGATGTATTTGCATGCAACTGAAAAAGTGTTGAAAGATGATAAGTTACTGCGTTTATTCGATATCCCTGAAGTGTTATGGCCTCGCATTCGTTTGTCATGGCAAAACAGACGTCATCAAATGATCACGGGACGATTAGATTTTTGTATGGATGAACGTGGTGTCAAAGTTTATGAATATAATGCAGATTCAGCCTCTTGCCATACAGAAGCTGGCTTAATCATCGAAAAATGGGCACAGAAAGGTGGAATTAAAGAGGGATTTAACCCCGGCGAACGATTACTTGATGCATTAGCCGATGCTTGGAAACATTGTGATGCAAAACCTTTTGTACATATTCTTCAAGATGATGATAGTGAAGAAGATTATCACGCTCTCTTTATGCAACAATCACTGACCCAAGCAGGTTATAACAGTAAAATTCTACGTGGATTAGATGAGCTTCATTGGAATAGTCGCGGCCAATTGATTGATGCAGACAAACGCGTTGTTGAGTGCGTCTGGAAAACATGGGCTTGGGAAACGGCATTAGATCAACTAAGAGAAGAGAGTGAGCAACAAGCACTGATCCCTATTCGTACAGGGCATCCTGAAGGCGAAGTCCGTTTGGTCGATGTACTTTTACGTCCTGAAATTACCGTTTTTGAGCCACTTTGGACACTTATCCCAAGTAATAAAGCCATTTTACCGATTTTATGGCAACTGTTCCCTGACAATCCTTATTTGCTAGATACGGATTTTAAAGTGACTCCTCATCTTGCACAAAGTGGTTATGCAGTTAAACCAATAGCGGGTCGTTGTGGTAGTAACATTGGCTTAGTTGATCATAAAGAAAATGTGTTAGATGAAACCCAAGGTCAATTTGATCACCAAGAAAATATTTATCAGGAATTATGGTGTTTACCGAAAGTCGCAAACCGTTATATTCAAGTTTGCACCTTTACAGTCGGTGGACATTACGGGGGTTGTTGTTTACGTTCTGATCCTACACTAGTTATTAAAAAAGAGAGTGATATAGAACCGTTGATCGTGGTTGAAGATAAACACTTTTTAACTAAATAAGATCATAGACGTTTAGAATTAAGAAATAATAGACCCGCCTAATTGGCGGGTTTATTTTAAAAATAACCAGAATGCTTAGTGAGAAATAGAATGATACAAAAATTTGAAACACTTAGTGAGTTATTAGCATCGCTTTCAACACTTGAATCTAATGAGTGGATTTATACGGAAATTGCAACTTGGAATCGTGATCCTAATCAGGCGATTTTTTATTATATTCCTTGGGATTATCTCCAAGCATTACCTGATGACGAGGTTTATCTTGATGACGAAGATCTGGAAATGCCAAAAGCGGTTGAAGATAAAAATTTACGAGGCTGGATGGTGATTTGTGATTTGGCATTATTTTATCAAGTTCAACAAGCCGAAAAAAAAACCTTACAGTGGGTTATTGAAGAAATTAACTATTATCGTGAATATGATGCTTTTCGGTGTTTGAGTTAGGTGTTTCTTTAGCAATAAAGATCAAATCATTAACTATAATTATTTGATAATTAATGATTTTACTCGTAATTTTTTTGTTTTAATAAAGAATGTTTTCAATGTTAGGCCAATCATCAGCATAATGATCTGTCATTAATAAAAAACATTCAGCCACGGCACGGTTTAAAGATTTATGTTCAACAGTATCATTTTCTATTGAAATGACAGACCACACTTTGTTTTCTTGATGATAAGAGCATGACATTTCACAATCTTCTAATAAGGAAAGTGTATCATCGGCATTTTTGAGTAAATCAAATAGTGCGCCATCGGGATCTAAAGAGCTCCAAACTTTTTCGGTTTCTGTATCAAATTCGATTTCATAACCATAACGGCGATAGATAGCTGTTAGGTTTATTTGAAAATCTGTGTAGTGACTATAACGATGAATAGGTGGCTGATAGGTATCTGGCTCTTGGGCTTTTCGATTATTTTTATAGTCTTGAATTTGTTTTTCTCGAGCTTGTGCTCGTTGATAGCCCTCGCCACCAAATTCTAAGATACGTGCTTTGCGATAAACGTCACTAAAATCTAGTACCGCAGCACCATAATAAAGCCCTTCATCTGTTTTCAAATCCATTAAGTCAACTAAGATATAACGTTTATTTTCAGTGAGTTGTTCTTTATTTAGGATGGATAAACCAGCATATTCTGCAATAGCGACTATCTGTTGTGTTGAAAATGTCATCTCTTTCATTGGGTTTTCCTTAAGAAATTACATGCTTTCCTTGATCTGTTTTTTCAGCCACTGAATGAAAAGCTGTACTTTGGCATTATTCTTTTCGTTTCGAGTGACAAGGTAATAACGCTGAGCACAAAAAAGCTCACTATTATTAAAAGGGATAATTAATTCCTTATTGGCCAGTTGCTTCTGTACTAAACGTTTTCTTCCCATCGCGACGCCAGAGTGATTAACGGCAGCAATCACAGCAAGATCAGAACGGTCAAAACAGATATTACTGCGATTAGGGAAAAGTGAAAGCTCCATATGTTCACTCCAAGCTCTCCATTCATCAAAATCAGAATTGTTACTCCATGCTTGTCTATCATGTAGCAAGGTGCAATTAGAGAGATGATGAATATTATTTATAAGCTCATGTTTTTTAGCGTATTCAGGGCTGCATACCGGAATAATCGATTCTGAAATTAAGTCTTCGCAATAAAGATTTTGTAGTTGTTTATCATCAAAATAGATTGCGAGATCAATACCATAGCCTCGAAAGTTAATGTCATCATTTCCTGTGAGCAGATTTAATTCAATGGAAGGGTAACGCTCAGTAAAATCAGCAATACGAGGAACTAACCAACATTGGGCAATGGAAGGACGTGAATAAACGGTAAGTACACCAGAGATTTCTTGGTTATGGATATCTAAAATTTCTTGGTTAATGTCTTCTAACGTTTTTTTAAGTGCCCAATAAATACGTTCACCTTCTTCTGTTAGTTCAATTCGGCGATGAAAGCGGTTAAATAACTTAATGCCTAATTCTTCTTCTAGTGTATTAATACGATGGCTAATCGCACTGGGAGTTAATGACAGCTCTTCTGCTGCTAAAGCAAATGAAAGGTGACGACCTGTTGCTTCAAAAGTGTGAAGTCTGGCTAATTGATAACTAGATAATCGTTTATTTCTTAAAATCACGCTAGAAGATTCAAACATTCTTTTATTCTCATTTTATTGTTGATAGTAACGTTAGTTAACAATCAAGGTAATGTTAAGATGAAATACCATGCTATCACTCATCAAAATGTGATTATTTGTGGATAAGATCACTTATTTGAGTTAATTGAATTCATCTTAGTGTAAATTTTCATCATTTGTAAGTATCGAATGATTAATATTCAATATGTTTAACAATAAATAAAAGATTTGGGATGGATATATGGATTCAACATTATGGGTACTAGGTACTCTTATAATTAGTATCTTGCTCATTGTTTTTACTATAATAAAACTTAAGTTTCACCCGTTTTTAGCCTTACTGTTGGCCAGCTTCTTTGTAGGTACTGCAATGAAGATGAACCCTTTAGAAATGGTGAATGCGATTGAAAATGGTATTGGCGGTACACTCGGATTTTTAGCAGCAATTATCGGTTTAGGTACTATTCTAGGTAAAATGATGGAAATATCAGGTGCCGCAGAACGCATCGGTATTACATTGCAAAAGTGTCGTTGGTTATCTCCAGACGTTATTATGGTATTAGTTGGCCTTATTTGTGGTATTACACTTTTTGTTGAAGTTGGTGTGGTATTACTTATTCCACTTGCTTTCTCTATTGCGAAAAAAACAAATACATCATTATTAAAATTAGCCATTCCTTTATGTACGGCATTAATGGCCGTTCATTGTATTGTTCCTCCTCATCCAGCCGCGCTGTTTGTCACTAATGAATTAGGCGCAGATATGGGAACCGTGATTGTTGCCGGACTTGCGGTTGGTTTAGCTGCTTCATTAGTCGGTGGCCCGTTATTTTTAAAAGTATTAGGTGAGCGTTTGCCGTTTAAAACCGTACCTGAAGAATTTTCAGATATGGAAGTGCGTGAAGAAAAAGATTTGCCGTCGCTCGGTGCCACTCTCTTTACGGTATTATTGCCAATTGTTCTGATGCTGATAAAGACAGCCGCAGAATTAAATATGACAAAAGATACTTCGCTTTATACTGCATTACAGTTTATTGGTAATCCAATTACTGCAATGTTTATTGCTGCTTTTGTCGCTTATTATGTTTTAGGTATTCGCCGTAATATGGGCATGAATATCTTATTAAAGAAAACAGAAGATAGTTTTAGCTCTATTGCCAATATCTTATTAATCATTGGTGCTGGTGGTGCTTTTAATGGCATTTTAAAAGGCAGTGGTTTAAGTGAATCTTTAGCGTTAATTCTTTCTAACTTGGACATGCATCCTATTTTATTGGCTTGGTTGGTTGCCATTATCCTTCATGCCGCTGTTGGTTCTGCAACGGTTGCAATGATGGGAGCTACTGCAATTGTTGCACCATTAATGCCTTTATACCCAGACATTAGCCCTGAAATTATTACCTTAGCAATTGGTTCAGGTGCTATTGGTTGTACCATCGTCACAGACTCACTGTTTTGGTTAGTGAAACAGTATTGTAATGCAACTTTAAGTGAAACTTTTCGTTTTTACAGTGTCGCGACCTTTATTGCCTCCTTTGTCGCATTAGGCGGTACATTTATGCTTTCTTTTGTCATATAAAAGAGAACGACTATGAGCCATATAGATATAAATAAACTAATAAGTAATTTTCCACTAGTTCGTGACTTAGTGGGCTTAAAAGAAGTGGTTTGGTTTAACCCAAAGGTGACCACCACTGACCAGGGACTTCCATATGTTGGTTTAACGCAAGATGACGTAATTGATGCACAAGCACGGTTACAACGTTTTGCACCTTATTTAGCTAAAGCATTTCCAGAAACGGCGGTTACTCAAGGAATTATCGAATCAGAAGTGGTTGATATTCCTAAGATGAAAATTGCTCTTGAAAAGCGTTATAACACAACCATTTGCGGTCAGTTGCGTTTGAAAAAGGATAGCCATTTACCAATTTCAGGCTCAATTAAAGCACGAGGTGGAATCTATGAAGTATTAACGCACGCTGAGAAATTGGCAATAAACGCGGGGTTACTGAATACAGATGATAATTATGAAAAATTATTCTCTGATGAATTCCGTAAATTCTTTAGCCAATACAGCATCGCGGTTGGTTCAACAGGCAACTTAGGTATGTCTATTGGGATCATGAGTGCGAAATTAGGCTTTAGTGTAAGCGTTCATATGTCTGCTGATGCACGTCAGTGGAAAAAAGACAAATTACGCTCCCATGGCGTTAATGTTGTTGAATATGAACAAGATTACAGTATTGCTGTAGAAGAAGGCCGTAAAGAAGCAGAAAAAGATCCTAACTGTTTCTTTATTGATGATGAAAACTCAAAAACCTTGTTCTTGGGTTATGCCGTTGCCGGATTACGTTTGAAACGTCAATTTGAAGAACAAGGTGTTCGTGTTGATAGTGAACATCCTCTGTTTGTTTATTTGCCTTGTGGTGTTGGTGGTGGTCCTGGTGGTGTTGCGTTTGGGCTAAAACTGGCATTTGGTGATGCAGTGCATTGTTTATTTGCTGAGCCAACACATTCACCTTGTATGTTATTGGGCGTTTATACCCAGTTACATGAAGGTATTTCCGTACAAGAAATTGGCATCGACAATGTGACTGCCGCTGATGGTCTGGCTGTTGGTCGCGCATCAGGCTTCGTGGGGCGTGCAATGGAGCGCTTAATTGATGGCTATTACACTATTGATGATCAAGAGCTTTATGATTTGCTAAGTCTGTTAAATAAAGAAGAAGGCATTAAGTTAGAACCTTCGGCATTAGCAGGAATGGCGGGAGCTGTACACGTCACTCAAGCTAAAGATTATCTGCAAGGTTTATCACTAGATAGTCAAAAAATGCAAAATGCAACGCATTTAGTCTGGGCTACAGGTGGTGGCATGGTTCCTGCGGATGAAATGCAAAAATATCTCGCTCAAGGAAAATAGAGCGTAGATCCGGGGCGATAAGGTTTATCTTTATCGTTCCATATAAAATAAAAGGGAGTAGTGCGAGTATCCAGTAATTATTATATAAAACAATAATATAGTAACAATGGATTAAACCAAGTGTTACATCAAACATTCACACCAGGATGTCACACCAGGGGAAAATGTCGTAGTATTATAATCATAAAAAAAGAGGCACCCATAGGGTGCCTCACTTACATCTATCGCTTTAAATATTAAATTTATTCTAAAATAAACATGCCATAAGGATGAATTTGGAGATAATAGCTGTCACCTACATTTGGTTGAAGCTGTGTGGCATTGACTTGTAATAGTAAAGTCTGATTTTGCCATTCGACGGTTACCTCATACTGAGGCCCCATATAAGCCACATGCACGATTTTACATTGCTGGCAGGCATCGCCTTGTTGAGATAAGGTGATAGCCTCGGGTCTAACTCCAACTCTAACATCTGTTTTAGTGGTATTAAATGTATCTGGCTTTGGTAGGCGATATTGAAAAATATCAACATAATCAGCGCCTAATGTGGCTGGGAATAAGTTTGCATCACCCATAAAGCTGGCCATAAATTCAGAAGCCGGTTGGCGATAAAGAGTTTGTGGTGAGCCTAATTGCATTATCTTACCTTTATTCATCACCAATACCATGTCAGAAACCGCAAAAGCTTCACTTTGGTCATGGGTTACATAAAGAGAAGTGATATTAAACTGTTGTTGTAATTCACGAATTTTCTCTCTCATACTACGACGCAAGTTCGCATCAAGGTTACTGAGTGGTTCATCAAAAAGCAGCACTTTCGGCTTTAAAATTAACGCGCGAGCTAATGCAACTCGTTGTTGTTGACCGCCTGAAATTTGGTCAACAAAACGATCTTCAAAGCCGGCTAAATCCACCAGCTCTAAGGCTTCAGTTACTCGTTGTTTGATTTCTGCTTTCGGACGCCCGAGCATTTTTAAGCCATAACCAATGTTTTCCCCTAATGACATATGAGGGAAAAGGGCATAAGACTGAAACACCATACAGATATCGCGTTGTTGAATTGAGCGTTCAGTGACATCTTCACCATCAATAAAAATCTTACCTTCTGTTGGTTTTTCTAATCCAGCAACTAAACGTAAAACAGTTGTTTTACCACAACCAGAAGGTCCTAATAATGAAACCATTTTACCTTGTGGAATAGACAAGCTGAGATCTTCAATAACTGTGTTAGAACCAAAGCGCTTAATGACATTTTTCAGTTCAACGAAATGTTGTTGTGTCATGGTTTATACTCCGTATTACTGTGCATTTTTGGCTTTAGAGCGTGAAACACGGGCTTCGCCAATCAAATAGTCAAATAAGAAAATAATTGCCAACATAACGACGATTAAAATCGAGCCGTAGGCAATTGCGACGCCGTATTCACCATCTTCAACACGGTTTAAAATATAAGCAGTTGCAACACGTGTATCTGGTGTAACAAGGAAGACGATGGCACTGACAGTGGTAATTGCACGTACAAAGCTATAAATTAGCGCAGACAAAATAGCTGGGCGCAATAGTGGCAATAGCACATAGAAAATCGTTCTCATTGAATTTGCTCTTAAGCTTAAAGAGGCTTCATCAAGTGATTTATCAATTTGCCCTAATCCCGCAATACCTGCACGTATCCCTACTGGCACATTACGCATTGTCATAGAGATAATCACAATCGCCGCAGTGCCCGTTAAATAGAACGGTGAGTCGTTAAACGCAAGAATATAAGAGACACCTGCAACCGTTCCCGGTACAGCGAAACAAAGCATGGTTGTGAACTCAATACTTTTCTTACCTTTAAAGTCTTGGCGCACAACGATATAGGCGATTAGCAATCCAAGAATGGCTGTAATAGGTGCTGCAATACCCGCATATAACAAGGTATCCAATAATGAAGGCCATGCTCCATCACTCATTCCTTGACCAAATAACTTGATAAAGTTATCAAGGGTTAAGGTGTAATCAACACCCCAGTTAACGGTAAAACTACCGTAGAAAATACTGCCATATAACAAGATATTAAAGACAACCCAAATGCCAAGAACAGTTGTTACAAATGCAATCAATGACGATGGTAAAGGTTGAACATCACCACGATAGGATTTCCCTGATACGGTGACGTAAGAGCGTTTACCAATCCACATATACTGCACGCAGAACACTAATAGTGAGAAAACTAAGAGTGACGCACCTAATGTACTGGCTGATTGATAATCTAGTTGAGAGCCGGTGATATAGAAATAAATCTGTGTGGCGATAACGTCAAAGTTACCCCCTAAAACTAATGGGTTACTAAAGTCAGCAAGAGATTGCACAATCACAATTAAAAATGCATTGGCTAATGCGGGCTTAAGTAACGGCATAAAGACGTTAAAGAAGGTTTGATAACGGTTAGCTCTTAAGGTGTAAGATGCTTCTTCTAGGGAAGGGTGTATGGTCTTGATTGCCCCATCTAAGATCATAAAAGACATTGGCGTAAAGGCGAGCACTTGAGCAAGCCAAATACCGGTAAAGCCATATAACCAGTTAGTGTTTTCAAGACCCGCATAAGTGGCAAGAAATTCTGTCACATAACCAGAGCGCCCCATCATAAGTGTGACTCCTAAACCGACAACAAAAGGAGGCGTTACGATAGGTAAGATAGAAAATACGCGACCAATAATGGCAGAGCGTACCGCAATACGAGATGTATAAATTGCTAGAATTAAACCAAAGAAAGTACAACCTATTCCCACAGCAATAGAGAGCATTATGGAGTTGAGCATCACTTGTACAATATGAGCTTGGCTTAAGATAGCAATAAATTCAAATGGAGCGAAATTGCCTGCGCTATCTTTAAACATTGGAATAAAAATAGCGATGCTAGGAAAGATAATAAAGGCGCCAATCAGAGCAACAACGGCTATCAAAGAGCCAATAACAAAGCTATCACCGCCAAGCCATTCCAAGCGTGTTAAGGCGGTTTTCATGATCATTCCCAGAGAAATAAAGAGGATGATCGCAGAATAACCTAAGCCACGTCCTTCGAGGGTTGCACTAACGATTGCAATAAATGCACAAAACAGCGCAAAACCTGCATCAAAATAGTGGCGAGAGCGATTTTCACGCTTAGGGGCAGTTAATGGGCGAAATAACAGTAAACTTGGTAATACAAACCAGAGCCAACTAAGATTGACGCTACTCCAACCGTAAGAGGTGAGTAATTCATCTGCTGTAGAATCTAAAAGACCGTAATCAAGGCTCCATGACGGCAGTAATGCAAAAGCCATCCAAGCAATTAGGATCCATAAAAATATGGGTTCCCGCCTCTTTTTTTCAGGTAAAGCGAGTGTGTGAGACATAAATCCCCCGAGAGTAAATATATTTATTATTATGTGAAAAAGAGAGCGAGAGGTTATCTCGCTCTATTAATGGGCTATTTACCCATTTTTACTTCGGTAACCCACTTATTAATCAGTTCTTTACGTACTTCACTATCGCCATATTTATCCATGTCGTAGTTGATGAGTTTTAAGTCTGATAATTTCAGTGCCATTGGTGAAGATTCAGCCGAGGTATTGGTTAGAATTTGGTAAGATTTACCTTCTTTCCAACTAATTTCTTGCGCTTCTTTTGAGAGTGTCCAATCTACAAATAATTTAGCATTATCCATATTACGGGCATTTTTGATGATACTGACACCACCGATTTCATAGCCTGTACCTTCACAAGGTGAAATCAATTCAAGTGGTGCGCCATTTTCAACTTCTAATGAGTAATCATGTAAGAAACCAATACCAATGGCTGCTTCACCACGGGCTGCATTTCGTGCTGGGGCAATACCTGATTTTGTGTATTGAGAGATATTGGTGTTGATTTTCTTTAGATAATCAAAGGCTTGTTCAGTACCCCATAACTGGTCGAAGGTTGCTAGTGCGGTATAAGCAGTTCCTGAACTTTGTGGATCGGCGATTTGAATTTCACCTTTATATTCAGGTTTGATTAAATCTTTCCAACAAGTTGGAATAGCAATCCCTTTTTCCTTTAAGCGATCTTTATTAACGCCGAAGCCTAAGATACCGACATAAACCGCAGAAGAGTAGTTACCTTTGCGTTTAGCGGGATCACGAAATTGTGGCATGATTTGATCGAGATTAGGTGAAACATAAGGCTCTAGCAGATCCATTTCACCCGCTTGTGAGTGAGGATCCATTGTACCGCCATACCAAACGTCAGCTTGTGGATTACGTTTTTCAGCTTCGATTTTGGCTAAAGTACTCCCCGAACCATTACGAACGAAGGTCGTTTTAACATCATATTTTTCGGCAAAGGCTTTTGTTTCAGCTTCACACATTGCATTTGTCGCACTACAGTAAACCACTAAGCGACCGGCAGCGTGGGTTGATAAGCTAACAGCAGAAAGTGCCAGACCAGTAGCAACAAGTGTAGAGAGGGTTTTCAATTTCATGTTCAGAACCTTTTAAATGTGTCGTCATCGGAAAATGAAAGAGGGCCTACTAAATGCTCTTGTTTGCTGACATCAGCAATCAACAACGGCATTAGCAGTAGTCCCATTAAGGCCGCAGCACTGGTTAATAATGCAAACATCCCAGTCCAACCATAATGCGCCATGACCTGACTTAATGGCCAACCTGCCATTGCTGCCCCTAAGTAGGCATACAATCCCAAGTAGCCAGTTACCGTGCCTGCCGCGTTTTTATGGCAATATTCTGTTGCAGCAAGCCCGATTAACATCTGTGGTCCGAACACGAAAAAACCGATACTAAAAAAACAGGCTGCGAGTAGAGCATAATGATGAATTGGAATTAACCAAAGGGCTGCCACTGCGGTAAAAAGTCCGAGTGAAAACAGTAATATCATTGGTGCTCGTTGGCCTCGGAATAAGAGATCCGAGCCCCAACCTGAACATAACGCCCCTAATAAACCACCCACTTCAAATAAAGAGAGGATGGCATTAGCACTCAATAAGTTGGCGCCATGTGTTTCTGATAACCAGATATTTCCCCAATCGTTTATCGCCATACGTATGAGATAAACCAAAATATAAGAAAATCCTAGCAACCAAATCATTCGGTTAAATAAAATGCTCTCTTTCAAAATAGTTAGCATCGGTTTAGGTGGAGAAGCTTGCTCTTGACGTAGTTCAAAAACATCACGTCGCCATACACCGACGGTAGGCAATCCTTCTTCTACCGGAGTGCCTTTTAACCGCACGCATAGCCATAACCCAATAATAATGCCGATAATACCAGGTACAAGCAGTGCCACTTGCCAACTATAATGCGTCGCTAGCCACGCTGTTAAAATGGGAAGACTCATCCCGCCAAGGTTGATTGAAATATTCCATAATCCCCACCAGAAGCCGCGCTCATTACGTGAATACCAGTGTGTTAACAACCTTGCACAAGGCGGCCAGCCAAAGCCTTGAAAGAAACCATTTAGTGCCCAGACCAAAAGCAGTGCAGGAAATGAAAGACAATAGGCAAAAATAATATTCATAATGCCAGTCATCACTAATCCCACACCCATAAACCAGCGGTATCCCCATCTATCATGGAAAATACCAGAAACAAATTTAGATAAACCGTAAGTGAGATAAAAAAGGCTGGCTATCCAACCGATATCTCCTTTATCTAAATTCAATTCAATCTGCATAACGGGCATCACAAAGTTGACGCTTTTACGTGTGAGATAGAAAGTGGCATAACCAATAATCATCGACAGCATTAAATTTTTGCGCCAAAAGTTATAGGTCTTATTTATTGATGCCGAATTTTTACCTGACATAACATCCTCTTTGATGTTGCAAATGTAAAAAAAATGTCGCGAAAAAGAATGAGATAAGGTTGTAGATGACTAAGACTTATTCTTAGTTTTCACTGTTTTCTTTTGAATTTGTGGGTAAGTTAACAATTATTTTCGTGCCGTGATGATTTATCACTTCCCATTCTCCACCTAAAGCGCGAATGCGTTCTTCAATGCCACGCAATCCAAAACCGCTACTTTGTTGTGTTGATAATGATGTGGGGAGCATACCAATACCATTATCGCTAATGATCAACCGTAGGCAGTTTTTGTTTTGGGTTAATGAAACTTCAATATAGGTTGCGTTGGCATGTTTACTAATATTATTTAATAACTCTTGTACCAAACGGTAGAGAGTAAAAATTATGGTTTCGTTTTCAGGCTCTTTATCTAATGAATAATTAAAATTACAGGTGATGCCATTGTCATTAAAGGCAAATTCGTTGATTAAATGGTGAAGGGCTTTTTCAAGCGACATTTCTTCTAAAACAGGTGGGCGCAATTGTCGTAGAAGTTGACGTGTAGATTGATGAATTTGCAATGCTAGGCGTTCTATTTGTTCGCCCGTTTGTCGCGTTTTATCGTTATTGGCCGTTTTCTTCATTAGCATCGATTGAATTTGGATTGCAGTAATATTTTGTCCAATTTCATCATGTAACTCGCGGGCAATCGCTTTTTTTACATCTTCTTCGGTATGAACCAGTTGCTCCATTAATTCACGTCTGGCTTGAAGTTCTTGCTCTAGACGTAATCGATAATGACGTAAATTATGGGCTAATTGCTGTTGACGGCTTATTGCTATCCCTAAACCAATGCCAATAATAGCTTGCGTGGTTAAGAACATTTCTAATTCACGTAAGTCATTAAATGCGCCGTTTACTTGGCGAGCAAAGGTAATAATTAAGCTTCCTAGTAATGCTGATAATACACCACCTTGCCAGCCATAACGGTAGGCCATAAAGACGTTAGGAATAAAAACGAGAATAACTAATAAACGCTCTATTTCTGGTGTTAAGAAAAACTGTGCGCTTAATCCAATAAGGCAAAATAAAAATCCCCACATTAATAATGATGTTCTTAACGGAGGATCAGGTGTTCCATCAGAGATTAACGTTCGACTTTGTAATTCACGAAGATATTCATAAAGTAAAAAAACAAAAGGTGCGAGTAATATGCCACCGGTGACTGAGGTTAGAAAAACTCCGCTGGTGGTATTAATAAAAAAGCCAAGAATAAAGGCTTGTAACAGACTATTAAAGCCAACAGCGCCAATTAACAAGGTTAAGCGTTGCCAGTAGAGTGGATACCGCCACCAAATACGTTGAACTTCTAAGGCGATAATTAGGCTTAATAATGGAGAAAGATAAATAATAGCATGGGTAATTAACTGCTCTTGTGTTAGCCAGTAATAAAGCCCCCATTCAGCAAATAACATCGGTAGCCAAAAGCGCCGCCAAAGCAAAATAATCAAGGCTAATCGCAGACCTTGAGGTAAGAAAAGGGCTGCTTGTTGCCCATTTTTACTTAAATAGAAACCAATCACCCAAAGTGATAGCCAAAGTAAAGAGTAGGTGAGTAATAAAAAGAGGGATTGAAGAAGAAAACGCAGTCCTCTTTTCATGTTACAGCGATCCTGTGATCAACTGATTTTTTAAGGCGAAATGGACTAAATCGATGGTTGTTTCACAGCCTAATTTGCCAAGTACATTAGCGCGATGAACGTGTACAGTTTTATGGCTAAGATTAAGTTGTACAGCAATTGTTTTGACATTAACGCCTTGAACTAAAAGGTTGAAAATTTCTCTTTCACGGGGCGTTAATGTATGCAGAGCATCTTCTTTCTCAGGGGTATGTCGTAATGCTTTCATGGCATCAGAGCAAAGATAACAGCCACCTTGATGTACGGCGCGTACTGCTTGAACTAATTCTTCGGGGCCACAACGTTTGGTTAAATAACCACGAGCACCTGAATCAAGTGCGCTTTGAACAAAGGCGGGGGTATCATAAATACTTAAAATAATTGTACGAAAATCAGGGCGTTTTTGTTTTAAACGGCTCTGCAGTTGTAAACCACTTTCACCCGGCATAGAGAGATCCATGACAGCAACATCAATATCATCATGCGCTAAATAAGGCCATGCTTCTTGCCCATTAGAATACTCACCCACAATGTGAATATCGGGTTCTAGCATTAACAGCTGTGCAAAGCCAGAACGCACAACAATGTGATCATCCACTAAAGCAACTTTTATCATAATTTTTTATTAGTCAGAGAGTAGTCAGATAATACTTACCTGATTTATAACAAGCTACAGGATGATAAGCGAGCAAAAAGGGAGAAGAAATACGGTTTTGAATCTTATATCTCGTTTTTATCAAGGTGAATCGTGACAAGCAAATAATAACAATAGGTTATTTATTGTTATTATTTCCCATAAGCAGGGAACCTCTGCCTATGGGAAGTGATTAATATTTTATTAATTAGGCAACTTGAACCGGCACGGCTTTGGCTATGCGTTTCATTTCATTGTTGTCTTCAAAATATGCAATATTGGGTTTATGGCTACGCGCATCACTATCAGGAATTTGTACATAAGAGCAAATAATTAAGCGATCACCAACGGCGGCTCGACGTGCAGCTGCACCATTGACTGAAATAATTCGTGAACCTCTTTCCGCACAAATTGCGTAAGTTGAAAAGCGTTCACCATTATCTACGTTATAAATATCAATTGCTTCATTTTCAAGAATACCAGCAGCATCCATGAAATCCTGATCAATCGCGCAAGAGCCTTCATAATGAAGATCGGCTTGTGTCACTTTTACGCGGTGAAGTTTGCCTTGTAACATAGTGCGTAGCATTGTTGTGTTTCCTATTCTTTTATAATCAATACACCAAATTAATTAAACAAGATCAACTTGCTGATTATCAATAAGGCGAGTATTACCTAACCACGCAGCCATTAAAATAACAGCACGACGGCTCTCTTCATTTAATGGAGTGAGTGTATCTGCATCGCAAATAAAGCATTCATCAGCGCGAAAACCTTGGCTTTCTAATGTGCTTTTTGCATTTTGCAGTAATTGGTTTACATCGTGATTGCCTGACTTTAATTGCTCGGCAATAACTTGTATAGCTTGATAAAGCTTAGGGGCTTGCTGTTTTTCATTCTCGGATAACAGGCGATTACGAGAGCTTAATGCAAGCCCTTCTTTATTACGTACGATAGCAACAGGAACGATGCTGATATCCATACATAAATCACTTACCATCTTCTTGATAATTTGCAGTTGTTGGAAATCTTTTTCACCAAACATTGCAATATCGGGTTGAACAAGATTAAACAGTTTACTGACGACAGTAGTTACACCACGAAAATGTCCTGGGCGGCTTGCACCTTCCAATACAGTAGAAAGTACAGGTACATCAACCGTTGTTTGATTTTCCATACCATGTGGATACATCTCTTTTGCTGATGGTGCAAAGATGATATCTACATTTTTATCACGCAATAATTCACAATCTTCTTGTAAAGTACGAGGGTAATTTGCTAAATCGGCTTCTCTATCAAATTGAAGTGGATTAACAAAAATAGACGCAATCACCACATCGGCATGAATACGAGCTTCTTCAATCAGTTTCAAATGACCTTCATGAAGATTGCCCATTGTTGGAACCAATGCAATGCGTTTACCTTCTTGCTTTAATCGCTTGATTTCTCTGCGTAAGATAAGCGTAGTTTCAATAATTAGCACGGCGTGACTCCTTTAAACGATATTTATAAATTGAGATGGTAAATCAGTTAAATGAATGTTGCTCTTGTGGAAACAGGCCTTGTTCTACTTGCTGAACATAAAGGCTAACTGCGCCTTTTAATGAGCCGGCTTCTTGTAAAAAATCTTTTGAGAACTTCGGTGCTTGAGGTGTTAAACCTAATAAATCGTGCATAACCAGAATTTGCCCATCAGTGACATTTCCAGCACCAATACCTATCACAGGTACTGTTAATGCATTGGTGATGGTTTTGGCGAGTGAAACCGGCACACACTCTAATACCGCAAGTTGAGCACCTGCATTCTCAAGAGCGATTGCATCTTGCTTTAATTGCTCTGCTTCATAATCTTTTCTGCCTTGGACTTTATAACCGCCAAATACGTTGACTGATTGTGGCGTTAATCCTAGGTGAATACACACGGGTACTGCGCGCTCTGTTAGCATTTCAACAGTAGGAATAAGCCAATTACCGCCTTCAATTTTCACCATATTTGCCCCTGCTTGCATCAAGGTACCAGCAGTAAGGCAAGCTTGTTCTGGGGTTGCATATGACATAAAGGGCATATCAGCAATTAAAAAAGCGTTCGGCGCACCTGCTCTGACACAGCGGGTGTGATAGGCGATTTGCTCAACAGTAACCGGTAATGTACTGCTATGGCCTTGTAGCGTCATTCCCAATGAATCACCAATAAGCATGGCTTGAATACCTTCTTGTGCGAAAAGGCGGGCAAAACTTGCATCATAAGCGGTGATCGTAGCGAATTTTTTCTTTTCTTGCTTATAGCGATTTAGCGTTGAAAGCGTCGTGGGTTTCATTATAACAAACTCCATCATTGTTGGTTTTTGTGTGCAGATAAAATAAAATACTTCACATAATTATTTGTTTATTAAGTAAATTTTCAAATCACAAATATAAAGCCGCTTTCGATTGTAGCATTTAAGGACTAAAAACGAAGAAAAAGTAGTTAAATGAGTAATAAAAAAGAATGATTAATAAGAAAAGATTATATATGTCAATCAGTTAGTGATAGGAATAAAGCTACAATCATTCAAATGGCGAGAAGGTCATAAAGGTGGGGTTGTAATACAGTGAATGTGTGGTAGTGAGATAGAGGCTGATACCGTGTTTATTTTTTACAGTATCAACCTTTAGCTTTAGTGGAGGACTTACGTGGTATCACCACTTTTCCATGCCATTTTCAGGCACTAACGCTAATCTATCTGCTAATAACTCACCATCAGGAAAGCGAAGATCTGGTGCTAATTCGGCTAATGGATAGAGCATAAATTCACGGACTTTTAGCCCGTAATGAGGCACTGTTAAACGCTCTGTTTGGATCACTTCATCACCAAATAACATGATATCGAGATCCAACGTTCTAGGGCCCCAGCGGTTACCTTCTTTTCTGACGCGACCTTGTGCTAGTTCAATCGCTTGAGTGTTATCAAGCAAGATTTCTGGCGTCAAGGTTGTATCAACGGCGACGGCAACATTAAGAAAATCGGGTTGATCTTGTGGCCCCATAGGGCGAGTACGATACCAGGAAGATTGAGCAATCAGTGTGGTTTGTGGGATCTCACTGATTGCTTTAATTGCTGAATTTACCTGATCCTCAGGTGAATTCAAATTGCTACCTAAAATGATATAAACACGTTTTGTCTGTTTACTCATTATTGTTCTCTTGTCTTGATGCTGTTTTTGCACTTGGATGGCGAGGACGCTTACGTGGGCGAGGGCGTCTACGAACAGGTGCTTGTCCTAATTCTGAGACCATTGAGCGTTGCTGCGTGTTGTTAGAGGCTTGGAAATCAGCCCACCAGCTTGCTAACGCTTGAAGCTCTGGATTGCGTTGTACATTGGCACGTAATTCCAGTAAGTCGAACGCTGCACGGAATTTAGGGTGCTCAAGTAATTTATTCGCACGACGGCCTTGGCGTTTAGGTAAACGTTGCTGTAATTGCCAGATATCACGCATCATGGTTGTAATGCGTTTTGGAATTGCAATTGTACGGCATTGTTCATCTAAAATATCATTCATCGCCATAGCGAAAGAATCATAGTAAGAAAGACCACTTTCTTGGACTAATTTCTCTGCATGTTCGATTAATGGATACCACAACATTGCCGCAAATAAGAATGCCGGATTAACACGCATATCTTTATTAATACGATAGTCTGTATTTTTGAGAACTTGATCCAGCATTCTCTCCATCGGCGTATCATGTTGTTCTGTCATTTTTGATGCTACTAGCGGGAACAGCGGCTCAAGCAACTGATGGCGACACATGAGTTTATATGTTTTATAGCCTTGCCCTGTTTGTAATAATTTCAGTGATTCTTCAAACAGACGAGCTGAAGGAATATTACGTAATAATGGCGCAAGTCTGCTAATTGGCTCTGCGGTTTCAGGTGCAATTTGCATATCAAGCTTACTGGCAAAGCGAATAGCTCTTAACATTCTAACGGGATCTTCGCGGTAACGTGTCTCAGGATCGCCAATCAAACGAATAATGCCAGCTTTAAGATCAGCTAAACCTCCAACGTAATCACGCACAGCAAAATCATCAACACCGTAATAGAGGCTGTTTAATGTAAAGTCACGACGGATGGCATCTTCTTCAATGGAGCCAAAAATATTGTCGCGCAGTAACATACCGCTTTGTGCTTGCTGTGATTGGTTGTTATCTGAAATTTCATGATCTTCATGAGAGCCACGGAAAGTGGCCACTTCAATCACTTCAGGGCCAAACATGATATGTGCAAGACGAAAACGACGACCAACTAAACGACTGTTGCGGAATAATCGACGTACATCTTCAGGGGTTGCATTTGTGGCAATATCAAAATCTTTTGGTTTTTTTCCCAGTAGTAAGTCACGGACACCACCACCGACTAAATAAGCCTGAAAACCAGAGTTATTTAGGCGATAAAGCACTTTTAATGCATTGTCACTGATGTCTTTACGTGAAATTGGGTGTTGATCTCTTGGGATCACAGTCATTGGCAAATCACTCCCGTTCGCCTTTTCTTTATTACTCTTTTTCTTACGGGGACGGTCTGCGGATATAGCAGGACGCCGACGCACAGGTTTCTGTGTTTCTTGTATTGGTCGGTCAGATGCTGTTGTGACTGGCCTTTCACTTGCTACCGGTTGTGTGTCTGATGACGTTGTTTGTCGCCCTAGCAGATTACGGCAGAAATGTGCTACTCGATTAAAAATATGACACCTCGAATAATAAATTCTAATAATTAAAAAAATTAAGCGGCTAATCATAGCCTACTGAACATTTTTTGAGAATGCTTTGTGTGGTTTATTCGTATCCTTGTTGCTGATGATTTTGTTTTAAAATCTCAGAAGGTGACCACTGCGCAATCGCAATCTCTAATAATGATGCTAACGAATAATCCTGCCAGCCAGCGATAATCGGCTGATTAAGAAATTGTAAAGCATCGATAATGACGGGTCTTGGATCAGAATCCGGCAATGCATGTGCGTGATTTTGTTTCGATAATTTATTACCGTCATGATTTATTGCTAAAGGCAAATGAGCATAACGCGGAATAGGTAAATTCAGTTGTTTATGTAAACTGATTTGTCGCAATGTGGGATCAAGTAGATCAGCACCTCTTACCACTTCGGTCACACCTTGATAATTATCATCAATCACCGTCACTAGATTATACGCAAATAAGTTATTTTTTCTGTGAATAATCATATCTTCTAGTACGATAGATGTACTTTTAGAATAATAGGTGCCTTGGATCATGTCTTCAAAATGATAAACAGGGTGCTGCTGGATCAGTCGCCATGCACTGTTTTTATCAAAAGGTGTCTCGCTATTCGCTAACGGAGCGTGGTGGCGACAGTGATTATCATACACACCACCCAAATCATGCAAACGATGACGGCTACACTGGCAGTGATAACAGATACCTTCTCGCCAAAGTGCGGACAGTATTTCATGATAAGCATCATGGCGTTGTGATTGATAAAGAATATCACCATCCCAAAACAATCCATAACGCTCTAATGTGCGAATAATTAAGGATGTCGTATCAGGGGGTTCTCTAGAAGGATCAATATCATCGATGCGAAGAAGCCAACGCCCGTGGTGTGCGCGAGCTTGAAGGTAACTACCAAGTGCAGTAACCAATGAGCCAAAATGAAGTTGACCCGTTGGTGATGGCGCAAAGCGCCCAATATAGTCTGTAATCTCGTGCATCGAAAGATTCAGATAAACGCCTCAACGTATCAGGTTGAGGCGTTGGCTCATCAATTAGCCAGCCATCTGCTTTTCACGGATTTCAGCTAATGTTTTACAGTCGATACATAAATCGGCGGTAGGGCGAGCTTCTAAACGGCGGATGCCGATTTCAACGCCACAAGATTCACAGAAGCCGAAGTCATCATCTTCAACTTTTTTCAGTGTTTTCTCGATTTTCTTAATGAGTTTACGTTCACGATCACGGTTACGCAGCTCAAGACTGAATTCTTCTTCTTGTGCAGCACGGTCAACGGGATCGGGGAAGTTTGCCGCCTCATCTTGCATATGAGTAACGGTGCGGTTGACTTCATCCCTGAGCTGATTGCGCCAAGATTCAAGTATTAGCTTAAAATGCGCTAATTGGGCTTCGTTCATGTACTCTTCGCCCGCTTTTTCCTGATATGGCTCAACGCCAGCAATAGCGAGAATGCTCATGGACGATGTTTTACGCTTTTGCCCTTCTTGCATAATGCTTCTCCTACATACGCATTTCTGA
This sequence comes from Proteus sp. fly-1008, assembly GCF_040140305.1. Taxonomy (NCBI): domain Bacteria; kingdom Pseudomonadati; phylum Pseudomonadota; class Gammaproteobacteria; order Enterobacterales; family Morganellaceae; genus Proteus; species Proteus sp. fly-1008. Next base: position 14,604 of record NZ_JBEEWH010000002.1, on the reverse strand, counting down.
ATAATCCCCACCTTCAAAACAGGAAGGGGAAAAAATAGGGCGCTATAAATAGCAGATGCCCGCGAGGATAGCAATTATTCCTTTAATAAGTTTTCTCATGGTGTGAAGGCACGCAAGTAAATGTCCCTTTTTAGTTAAAAAATGCTTAACTAAAGCCATGAAAAACAATTAACCATTTGAAATGAAAGGTAATTGCTGTCCAATTGTTAAATTGTATTCACTAATATTGATGCGATAACACAAAATTTCAACCCCTGCATCATGTGCTTCTTTTAGCAATGAAGCATAGTCAGGGTCAATCTCTTTAGCAACAGTCACTTCCGTAATGCCAGTATGGGGAACTGCGTAGAATAAGACAGCCCTTAAGCCCAATTTTGCGATAGCCGTCAACTCTCGAAGATGTTTCTGGCCACGTTGTGTTTTGGCATCAGGAAAATAACCCATTCCACTATCTAACAATGTGACTGACTTCACTTCAATATAGCAGTCAACTTTATGATTTGATTTAAGTAAAATGTCAATACGACTATTTTCATTCCCGTATTTGATTTCTCGTTTTATCTCTTCATATTCAGATAATTCTGGAATGTCACCTGCTTCAATGGCATCTGCAACAATACCATTCGCTCTTAAGGTATTAACACAAATCCAATCATCAGTTTGAGTCTGTGTCAGTTCCCAACTATGTGGGTATTTTCTTTTTGCATTTGAAGAGGTGGAATACCAAACCGTATCACCGGGAGTCGCACATCCTGTCATTGCGCCTGTGTTGGCACAATGAAGCGTGAATTCTTCCCCATCAGGGGTAACAACGTCTGCTAAAAAACGCTTATATCGTTTTAGTAAAGTGGCAGATTGTAGCGGTTGCTCAAATTTCATGACAACTCCGATGAAAATACGATCTTTAATAAAGCGCTAATGCTACAATGCCAAGCCGAGAAAGTTAATGAATCATGGAGCCTGTGTGCATTTATTGCCAATCTTTGAGGTAACGGAAAATATCGTTACTGCGTTAAAACAATCCCCACAAGTCTTACTTCATGCGCCAACAGGTGCAGGTAAATCAACAGCGCTTCCCCTCTATTTACTTCAGCAAAACCTTTTTGATGGCAAAATAATTTTATTAGAGCCAAGACGAATTGCCGCTAAAAGCATTGCTTATCGTTTAGCAAGCCAGCTTAATGAAGAAGTGGGTCATACGATAGGCTATCGTATGAAAGCAGAAAGCAAAGTGAGCCAGCACACTCGACTTGAAGTGGTAACAGAAGGTGTATTAAACCGCATGTTACAGCAAGATCCAGAACTGACAGGCATCAGTCTTGTGATATTAGATGAATTTCATGAACGCAGTTTACAGGCTGATTTAGCGCTGGCTCTATTACTCGATGTCCAAATGGGATTACGCGATGATTTGCGTGTTTTGATTATGTCTGCAACATTAGATAATCAAAAACTCACGACATTATTACCTGAGGCGCCCATGATCAGCGCTCAAGGGCGCAGTTATCCCGTAGAACGATGCTATTTTCCTATCAATACGCATCAACCTTTTGAACAAGAAATTGCCACCATGGCTTTGCGATTACTGGCACAAGAAACAGGCTCCATGTTGATATTCTTGCCGGGTAGCGCAGAGATTATGCGTGTTACTGAAATACTAAAAGATAAAGTAGACAATTCAGTATTGCTGTTCCCACTGTATGGCGCTCTTTCATTAGCTGAACAACAAAAGGCGATAGAACCAACAGAGCAAGGCTATCGAAAAGTGGTACTTGCGACCAATATCGCAGAAACCAGCTTAACAATTGAAGGTATCCGCCTTGTATTGGATAGTACAATTGAGAAACGCGCTCAGTTTGATTTAAAAAGCGGTATCACCAGCTTGCTACGCCAGAGAATTAGTCAATCATCACAAACACAAAGAGCTGGGCGTGCGGGTCGCCTTGAGGCTGGAATTTGCTGGCATTTAATGAGTCAAGAACAATCACAACGAATTGCCTCTCATCAAGTACCAGAAATTTTAAGTAGCGATTTATCCTCATTATGGCTTTCCGTATTGCAATGGGGATGTCGCGATATTAACCAGTTAAACTGGTTAGATACACCTTCGTCACAAGCATTGAATGCAGCTAAAGATTTATTGTATCGTTTAGGCGCTATTGATAAACAAGATGGGTTAACACCGCGTGGCTTGCGTATGGCGCAATGGGGAATAGAGCCTCGACTCGCGGCAATATTAGATTATGCTAGTGAACAAAGTGACAATCATCTTGTTACGGCTTCTCGATTATGTGCAATCCTAGAAGAACCACCACGAGGGCAAGAAATTAATTTAGAGTGGATTGCTCAACAAAAAAATACTTTCTGGACACGACGTGAAAAGCAACTTTCTCAACATCGAAAAGGGACTTTTTGTCCAGAATTATTAGGGTCATTATTAGTTGTCGGGTTTCCTGATAGAATTGCTAAAAATCGTGATAATCAAGGCCGTTTTCGTTTAGCCAATGGGCAGGGGGCAATGATGGACGACACTCAAGCAATAAGTGATGCACCTTGGATTTTAGCGCCGTTGTTACTTCAAAATACACATTATGCTGATGCGCGCATTTTATTAGCGCTACCTATTGATATTGATGAAATATCAACGACCTTTTCTGAACTTATTGAAGAAAATACCACGGTTGAATGGGATGAAAAACGCGGTACGTTAATTGCTTGGCAACAACGCCAATTAGGGCGACTAACCTTAAGTCAGCGTCAATTAGACAAACCCAATAAACAACAAATGCAACAAGCATTATTGAATTGGTTGAGAGATAACGGCTTAAATGCATTAGCCCTTAGTGAAGAGACTAATCAGTTTTTTATACGGCTTTCTTTAGCGAAAAAATGGTGTCCAGAAGCCTTATTACCTGATTTAGGTGGATCTGTATTACTTGAAACTTTAGAAGCATGGTTGTTGCCTGAATTGGGTGAAATTCAAACATTAAAAGCATTGCAACAAATTGATATTAATACAATTATTAAAAACCAATTAACATGGCATGAAAATCAGTTGCTACAAAATTTATTTCCAACGCACTATTTAGCACCAACAGGTACAAAAGTGGCTATCCAATATGATCTAGAGTTACCACCAGTGATCGCGATCCGCATTCAAGAAGTTTATGGTGAGAAACAAAGCCCTATTGTAGCAAATGGTCAATTACCTGTTGTAATGGAGTTATTATCACCCGCTCATCGGCCTATTCAAAAAACACAAGACTTAGCAACGTTTTGGGTTGGAAGTTATAAAGAGGTACAAAAAGAGATGAAAGGGCGTTACCCCAAGCATTTATGGCCAGACGACCCAGCCAATACCGCACCGACTCGGCGAGTAAAAAAATATAGCCAATAAATAAATGCAAGTTTTAACCTAGTGTTATTTATATTTGAGAGCTTTCTTGTGTGATCACACAGAAAAATAGCGACAATGTTAGGCTTCTTTATCCCGTGATAAAGGGGTTTTAATGAGAGATACAGTTCATGAGTAGAAAGAAAAGACCAGCAAAACAAGCCAAAAGAGGTCGTTTTTGGTTTTGGTTATTTGTTAAAATTGCGGTTGTAGTTGCGGTTTTAATGGGCATTTATGGTGTTTATTTACATTCTCAAATCAAAGAGCGCCTTGATGGCAATGTTTGGGAATTGCCTGCTGCTGTTTACGGACGCACCGTTAACTTAGAGCCGGGCATGAATTATAGCCAAAAAGAGATGGTGAGCTTACTTGAAGGCATGCAATATCGTAATGTCAACAAAATCACACGTCCCGGTGAATTTGTGGTAAGAGGCAACACGATTGAGATGTTGCGCCGACCTTTTGATTTCCCAGATGGCCGTGAAGAGCAAATTTTGGCTAAGTTGTCTTTTGAGCAAAATTCTCTCGTTAGCATCACAAATATGGGAAATCAGCGTCAGTTTGGTTTTTTCCGTCTTGATCCTAAATTAATTACCATGATGCAATCTGCCAATGGTGAACAACGTTTGTTCTTGGCGAGAGATAAATTCCCACAATTATTAGTGGATACATTAATTGCAACAGAAGATCGTCGCTTCTATGAGCATGACGGGATCAGCCTTTATTCTATTGGGCGTGCAGTATTGGCAAACTTTACCGCGGGTAAAGCGGTTCAAGGCGGGAGTACACTCACGCAACAGTTAGTCAAAAACTTATTCCTAACAAATGAAAGAACGTTAAAAAGAAAGCTGAATGAAGCCTATATGGCGATCATTATGGATGCAAGTTATAGCAAAGATCGCATTCTAGAGCTGTATCTTAATGAAGTCTTTTTAGGACAAAGTGGTGATGAGCAAATTCGTGGTTTTCCTTTAGCGAGCCTCTACTATTTTGGCCGTCCTGTTGATGAATTAAGTCTTGATCAGCAAGCACTTCTAGTAGGAATGGTAAAAGGTGCTTCGGCTTATAACCCATGGCGTAATCCTAAATCTGCACTTGAACGCCGTAATGTGGTGTTAAAGCTACTGCAAACTCAAGAGATCATCGATCAAGAGCTTTACAATGTACTTAGCGCACGTCCTTTAGGTGTGAAGCCACGCAGTGAAGCACTAACACCGCAACCTGCATTTATGCAATTGGTTCGCCAAGAGCTACAAACAACTTTAGGCGATAAAGTAAATGATTTATCAGGTACAAAAATTTTCACTACATTAGATCCTGTATCGCAAGATGCGGCTGAAAAAGCCGTTGAAGTGGGTGTCGCGGATATACGTAAAGTTCGTAAAATTGACGATCTTGAAGGGGCGATGGTTGTTGTGGATCGCTTAAGTGGTGAAGTTCGCGCCTTAGTGGGAGGCTCACAACCACAATATGCAGGTTTTAACCGTGCATTATCAGCCCGTCGTTCAATTGGCTCTTTAGCAAAACCGGCTACCTACTTAACGGCATTAAGTGAACCAGAACGTTTCCGCTTAAATACATGGCTTGCAGATGAACCTATTTCTGTGCCTATTCCAGGGGGCAAACCTTGGCAACCTCGTAACTACGATCGTGGTTATAAAGGCAAATTAATGCTGGTGGATGCGTTAGCAACATCGCGTAATATACCCACTGTGAATCTTGGTTTAGAAGTGGGGTTAGACCAAGTGATCAAAACATGGATTAACTTGGGAGCACCTGCGGAGAATCTGGAAAAAGTACCAGCGATGCTTCTAGGGGCGTTAAACTTAACACCCATGGAAGTTGCTCAAACATTTCAAACGATTGGTAGTTTAGGTAACAGAGCAAAAATATCGTCATTGCGTTCGGTTATTACTCAAGATGGTACTGTGCTTTATCAAAGTTATCCTCAAGCTGAAACGACTGTTTCGCCTCAAGCCGCTTATATGACGTTATTTGGTATGCAACAAGTGGTTAATTCAGGAACAGCATGGCGTGTATTAAAACCAAAATTTGGTAATTACAACCTTGCAGGTAAAACCGGTACGACTAACGATTTACGTGATAGCTGGTTTGCGGGAATTGATGGTAAAGAAGTCACCATTGCATGGATGGGGCGTGACAATAATGGTCCAACAAACTTAACGGGATCAACAGGTGCGTTATTGTTATATCGCAACTATTTAGAGAACCAAGCACCGCTGAAATTAAATCCACCAGTGCCAGAAGATATTGCAGAGATGTCTGTTGATGCCCAAGGTAACTTTGCTTGTTATGGTGGCGGTGTGCGTACATTACCTGTATGGACAGCAAACCCAGATGGATTATGCACACCTATTCAGCAAGATACCGATGAAAGCGGCGCACCAAAGTGGTTACAAGATCTGTTTTCTGAGTAGGTAATCACGCCGATTAGCTAAAATAAAAACGGCACATAAGTGCCGTTTTTTGTTGATTTCCGAACAGGGATAACTAGCCTTTCATCTGCATAAATGCATATTCCGCCGCATCAATCGTGCGTTGAATATCTTCTTTGGTATGCGCGATAGACATAAAGCCCGCTTCAAATGCAGAAGGCGCAAGGTAGACGCGTTTTTCTAGCATTAAATGGAAGAATTGCTTAAAGCGTTCAACATCGCAGTTCATGACATCTTGGTAGCAAGTGACTTCTTTTGCATCGGTAAAGAACAGACCAAACATACCACCAACATGGTTGATAACCATTGGAATTCCGGCTTGTTGTGCTTTTTCAAGTAAGCCATCAGCCAGCATTGTTGTTAGCTCATTTAATGTTTGATGAACACCCGGTTGTGAGACTTCGTGTAAACACGCTAGACCTGCCGCCATTGCAATTGGGTTACCAGATAGCGTACCTGCTTGATAAACAGGGCCGATTGGCGCGAGTTTAGACATCACTTCCATATGTCCGCCAAATGCACCGACTGGCATACCGCCACCGATGATTTTACCTAAGCATGTTAAGTCAGGATCAACATCGTAATAAGCTTGTGCGCCACCTAATGCAACACGAAAACCAGTCATTACTTCATCAATAATTAGTAGTGCACCAAATTCATCACATAACGCACGTAAACCCGGTAAGAAATCTGCTTTTGGCGGTACACAGTTCATGTTACCCGCAACAGGTTCAACGATAATACAAGCGACTTCTTCAGGATAATTTTCAAAGGCTTGGCGTACAGAATTTAAATCGTTGTAAGTACAGGTTAAGGTGTGTTTGACAAAATCAGCAGGCACACCCGGTGAATTGGGTTGTCCCATCGTTAGTGCGCCTGAGCCCGCTTTAACTAATAGGCAATCTGCATGGCCGTGGTAGCAACCTTCAAATTTAATGATTTTGTCACGACCCGTGTAACCACGAGCAAGGCGAATCGCGCTCATCGTCGCTTCTGTACCTGAGTTCACCATACGAACCATGTCCATGGAAGGTACCAGTTCAGTGACTAGGTTTGCCATTTCAACTTCAGCCGCCGTTGGTGCGCCAAAGCTTAGGCCTTTTTGTACCGCGTCAGTAACAGCATGACGAATGGAAGGGTGGTTGTGACCTAAAACCATCGGTCCCCATGAGCCGACATAGTCAAGGTAAGCTCGTCCATCAACATCATAAATATACGCACCATTAGCACGTTCAATAAAAAGAGGGGTTCCACCTACACCGTTAAATGCTCTAACAGGTGAGTTGACACCGCCGGGGATCACTTGTTGTGCGAGATTATAAAGCGTTTCAGACTTGCTCATGTCAGACTCCTAATGATGGGTGAGCGTAAGATTAAGGCGTATTCTAAAGCACTGCGCAGATGAAGCCAAATACACGGCAACAACATTTTGATTTATCACTGTTATTGTGGGTACGTGATTTATCGTAAAAAGTGATAGGTAGCAAAAAGTGTATTTTGTCCACAACAAACTTGAAGGTTATGAGCAGGTATTAGATAATCATCACATTATATCAGCAAGAAAGATAAATTTTTGCTGGCTGTTTTTTTGCTGGAATACCCAGTCTGGAGTGAACAATGAGTGATGATATGGCTCTGCCGTTACAATTTACTGACGCGGCTGCAAATAAAGTAAAAGATCTGATTGCAGATGAAGAAAATCCAAATCTGCGTTTACGTGTTTATATCACGGGTGGCGGTTGTAGCGGATTCCAGTATGGTTTTACCTTTGATGATGCCATGAATGACGGCGATATGACCATAGAAAAACAAGGTGTTGCTTTAGTGGTTGATCCAATGAGCTTGCAGTATTTAGTGGGCGGTTGTGTGGATTATACCGAGGGGTTAGAGGGTTCGCGTTTTATTGTGACGAATCCTAATGCTAAGAGTACGTGTGGTTGCGGCTCTTCCTTTAGTATTTGAATCCTTCTTTGGCGTCGTGGCTGTGCAGTAGTGCTGTGGCGTTATAGCAACACTCGTAATGCTTCACGCTGTTTTTATTCTTTGGCGTCGTGGCTGTGCAGTAGTGCTGTGGCGTTATAGCAACACTCGTAATGCTTTACGCTGTTTTTATTCTTTGGCGTCGTGGCTGTGCAGTAGTGCTGTGGCGTTATAGCAACACTCGTAATGCTTTACGC
>NZ_JBEEWH010000002.1:0-6477 GCF_040140305.1 Proteus sp. fly-1008 | reverse complement strand
TGTTTATATTCTTTGGCGTCGTGGCTGTGCAGTAGTGCCACGGCGTTAGAGCAGTGCTCGTAATGCTCACATACTAATGTATGCTCCGCTTACTGTGCGCTGTCTGCCTTGTTGCACTGCTTGCTCGCTCACGACTTTTGTTTGTGAGAGGTTATTGGTTAAAACTCTCTTCTCTTCTTTATTCTTCGTTATTTATTCTTTCTGAGCTTATTTCATAAAATTACTCTATGGGTGATATTTTTGCCTCTATTTAAATAGATCTTCTGCGATACGCTAAATTTTAGGTGCGGATTTTTTGTCCTTTGAGAATAAAAATCGTAGTTTGCTTATTATTTTGAAAATAGGGTTATTTTTTCCTTATAAATCAACATCGTTACAAATTGAAACAAAATACACATTTTGTTACATATTAAAAATTCATGTACATTAGAACTGACTGGCTTTAGCGAGATTTCGGACATTTGCGAAAGTTGATCATGTAAATAAATACACTTATTTTAAGAAACGAAAGCAGTAAATAACGCGTGAACAATTATTTTACGCTAAGTCACTTATCCTACGAGGATACAACGTCCTTCTTTTCCGTCACTCCCTTTACTTCCCCTTAAAATTACTTAAGCTACTCTAATCAAATCGCAGTGTGCACTGGCTGATTTTTTGAAAAGGACATCAACAATAATCGTTTTGTTGAGAAACAATAACTGATAGTTAATTAAGGACTTGCCATGCCAACTCCCTGCTATATCTCCATTGAAGGAAAAACCCAAGGCAATATTACTGCGGGCGCATTTACGGCTGAATCAGTAGGAAATATTTATGTTCAAGGCCACGAAGATGAAATGCTGGTGCAAGCATTCTCTCATGTAGTGACTGTGCCTACTGATCCGCAATCAGGTCAGCCTTCAGGTCAACGTGCGCATAAACCTTTCCGTTTTACGGTGGCGTTAAACAAAGCGGTTCCTCTGCTGTATAACGCATTAGCCTCGGGCGAAATGTTGTCAAAAATCACCTTAAAATGGTATCGCACCTCGGTTGAAGGGAAGCAAGAGCATTTCTTCACCACCACATTAACTGATGCCACCATCGTGAATATCGATTGCCAAATGCCACACTGCCAAGATCCGACTAAGTCTGACTTCACTCAACTGATCGAAGTGTCTCTTTCTTATCGCAAAATTGATTGGGAACACACCGTTGCAGGGACATCAGGCTCTGACGACTGGCGTGCACCACTCGAAGGTTAATTCTTCACACTTTATTTATGGGCTCTGTCATGGGCCCATTGTTCTCTGCATTTTTTGTCTTTTTTATTGCGTGTTTGTCACATTTAAATCGGAGCTTTTATGTCAACGAATGACGCTAACAACCCCCCTAAACCCCGTTTGGTATTAGATGATCCCACATCATCACAACCTTTTGAAATAGGGATGACATTTTCTGAACAACACGCTCGCATTAAAAAATACAGCGAATTACTCGACACCCTAGGAAAGGGATTACTTCATACGGGATTAGTGTTTACTTGCCAAATTGGCGATTTACCTAAAAGCACTTTTCAAGTCACTCAGTTTGATTTAAACGAAGGATTATCAGAACTTTTCACGCTTTCGATACACGCGGTGAGCGAGCAACGTGATATTGATTTTGCCAACCAATTAGGTGTGGCTTCATCATTAACCGTCAGTCGTGACGGTAAAACACTTCGCACGGTTCAAGGCTTACTGGCGAGTGCTGAACAAGGCAACACCGACGGCGTTAAAACGTGGTATCAATTTGTTATTCGCCCAGAAATGTGGGTGATGACGCTGAACCAAGATAGCCGTATTTTCCAGAATAAAACGGTGCCACAAATTCTTCAGCAATTGCTAGATGAAGCACATATCAAATATGACAAGCAATTCTATCAACCCGAACTGCATCAAACTCGCCACTATATCACGCAAAAGCGTGAATCTGCTTATGCATTCTGGTGTCGTTTAGCGTTTGAAGAGGGGATCAATTTTTGGTTTGAAGAAGGACCAAAACTGTTTTATAGCGACAATCATTTAGGGATGACGGCGGGGATCACGCTGACGTATAACCCACAAGCAGAAACCGATATTACCGACACCACTGCCACCACATGGCGCTATACCGAACGTTTATGCAGTGATGTGCGTATCGATAAAGATTATAACCCTATGCGTCCTTCTTACCCGCTATCACAAGAAACAACGGGTGACGTTCATCAACAACATCCTGTTTTTGAGAGCTATGGCCGTTTTCAAGAAGATGCCCATGCTCAACCATTGAATCAACTGCGCTATGAACAATCGCAAAACCATCGTCAAACCGGCTCAGCAAGCACCAACTGTTTTGCATTAATGCCGGGCAAAGTGTTTACCTTAACCCATCACCCAAGTGCGAGAATGAATTCGCGTTGGCAAGTGATCAGTGTTTCGCATCACGGTGTACAGCCCTCTGCGGATAACGGGGGCGGTGAAGGTACCCAGTTAAGCAATCACGTGACATTTATTCCAGGCACACAAGAATGGCGTCCACCTTTTCATTATAAACCGCTAGCGGATGGTGATGAGTTGGCGACAGTCGTTGGTCCAGAAGGTGAGGAGATTTACACCAATGAACAAGGCGCGGTAAAAGTTTATTTTCACTGGGATAGACGCGGAAAGCCTGATCATAGTGGTTCGTGTTGGTTGCGCGTTGCACAAGGTTGGAATGGCGATGGCTACGGCTTTATGGTGATCCCCCGTATTGGGCAAGAAGTGATTGTCTCTTATTTAAATGGTGATATTGATAGACCGATTATTACGGGCTGTACTTATAACGGTCGCAATGCCCCACCACTAGATTTACCCAAAGATAAAACCCGAACCACTTTTCGTACAAAAACGCATAAAGGCACAGGATTTAATGAACTGCGATTTGAGGATGCCGGCGGACGCGAAGAAGTGTATTTACATGCGCAGAGGGATTTAAATATTCATGTGCAACATGATAGTCATTGGCATACTCAACATGATTTCAAGCATCGCATTGATAATCAACGTGTTACTGAAATTTTAGGTGATGATCACCTTATTATGCAAGGAACACAGAAATCATTAATTGAAGGTGATGTTTCATTACAAATTAAAGGTGCTAAACATAGCAAAATTGATGATGAATTAATTGTCGAAAGTGGTATGGAAACGAGCTTTAAAAGTGGTGGAAAAATTATTCTTGAAGCAGGAACAGAAATCACACTAAAAGTAGGAAGTAGCTTTATCCGTCTTACTCCAAGTGCAATTTTTACTTCTGGTAATTTAGATATCGGCTCTAGTGGTCCGGGGAATGGGCAATCTCCAATTATTCAACTTCCAGATGGTGTTATACCTTTCGAGCAACCCCCTTATACAATTAAGAAGTATTGTGCTTTAACTGCAAACGAAACAGGTAGCTTATTAATAAAGCCACCTAAGGAAGAAGAATAATGACATCCTTAACATGGACGCAATGGGTGAATGATTTTTCAAAAGGAGATGTATATTTTTTTATTAATACACCACCTACATCCGATTCTATTAAACGGTTTTATAGTAATAATTGGGTAGAAGAAGCTATTCCTTTATATCGGGGGACAGGGCTTGATCATTTAACGGAAATAAGTCCTTGGTTAGTTAAAATTAAATCAATATCCCTTTATCATTTAGCAAAAGAGCTAGATGAATGCCCATTGGAAGATAGGCATTGGGGATGGGCATATCACAGTCACTTAAATTGGAAAGAACAAATTAAGCATTGGCAATATTATCAAATGGTTACAGTATATAATGAGCTGGTGCATTTAAGGATCTTTGATCCTCGTATTACTGAAATATTCTTACCTAACCTAAAAAAAGAAGATTGGCTATCATTAATGTATCCAGTTAATGATATCTTTATTCCAGTTAATAAAGAGAGCTTATTTTTTGAATGTCCTAACGATATATTAAAAAGCAAAAAACACGATTTCCCATTAAAATACATACTTCCTTTCTATTTACTAGAGGCTTGGCGTAATTCACTATATGCAACTAATTTAGTTGTTGAGAACCTTATTCTTGATTTTTGGGAAGATAAAGGTGATCTCGCCTATTCGCTTTTTTCAAGAGAGAATAATATAAGGGAAATTATCTACCAATGGGTTTCTAATGAAAAGTTAAAAAATACAGATATCGCTTATTTGACTGATAAAAATTTATTAAATCATTTATTAAATATAAAATTAATTAACAAGGAAGAACTATAAATGACGGATAAAACGGACTGTATTACTTGTGGAGAAAAATGGATTGAAATTCATCTTGTGGATGAGCTTAATAAACCTCTATTGAATATCGAATATGAATTATATCAGGCTTTTGGTCCTATGAAAAAACCAAGAAAAGGAATAGTAAAAGCAAATGGGATCATTAGGGAAGAGGGATTGGCTGGTTTCCCTATTGTCTTAAAATTAGATACTCAAGCTTTAATAAAGGAAATGAGCACACGAAAGTTAAGATTACTTAGAGGAGAAAATAATTCCACTGTCAAAACTGAAGCGAAGGCAAAAAATTATCCTTACCGTTATACAACAATTGGTGCTTTATGCAGGGAGAAAATTGATATTGATAATAAAGGATATCAGGATGAATATCCTTTTTATCATTTTCCTAAAGATGAAGCTTTTCAAGGGATCCCACTTTCTAAGTTTAATACCACAACAGTCATTGAGATTTGCCCATTTAGAGCTTGGTCTTTGATTCTTCATCATACTGAACAATATTCTATGGTTAATGCCTATAATTTAGGGATCTTAAGCCAACTTTCCTATAAGGATAATAATATTGATAATGCTGATTCAATAAGTTGTTTTTTTGAACGACAATGCTTGGATTTAAGTCGTTATCCTGTTGTCAGGGAGAAAGAAATTAATGCTCAATATCCCGCTATTGTTATCGATGTCCCTTTTGAAGAACGTTATGATAAGGCGGTTTTTTTAGATACTGAAGATGAAGAACAGCATGGTTCTAATGCTGAAGGTAGTACTCAATTATTCTATGTCCAAAATAAAGAGCAATTTATTGTTGCGTGGAGAGGATCTCAGGAGGGAACTGATTGGGTTGATGATTTTACCTATCGAGCGAAAGATATTAAAACCCACGCTCCAGAATTTAATCTAAATGGCAAAATGCATAAAGGTTTTTTAGGCGCTTATCAATTAGGAAAAAATTTCTTTCGTGATGATTTTTCTGAAATGGAGAAAAAATCAAAAGGAAAAAAATTATTTATCTGTGGTCATAGTTTAGGTGGAGCATTAGCTTTAGCCCATGCTACTGAATTACATAAAAATACACCGTTACTCTATACTTATGGTGCTCCTAGGTTATTTACAATTTCTGCACTTGAGCAGTTACCTAAGTTTACTCATTATCGCCATATTAATAATAACGATATTGTGCCCAGAGTTCCACCAGAAGCAAGTTTAGATAATTTGTTATTTAATATTTATGGCATTTTTGGCAATATCATAGGTGGTGTTGCATCAATTATTGATTTATTGGGACAAAAAGCGATTACCCAATATGGAGAATTTTATTTACATCATGGAAGCCCTGTTATTTTTTATGAAGCATGTAACTTAATTGAATATTATGAAGAAAAGGTGCCTACCGCGAAACATACATGGAAATTTAGTTATTATAATGACAAAAATAACAGGACAAAACTTTATATTGTTCCTGAGATAGATAAATTGGCATTGAATGACTCAATGAATCTGCAACAAGAATTTATGAATAACTTAAATGAAAATGATAAAAATAATCTTTTCCCTGAACAAAAAAATCCAGAAAGTAATGGTGGAGCGAGTGTAACAGACCATTATATGGGAAGAGGTTATTTGCCTTTCTTACATGATCAACTTTTGGAGTTAGTTGATAATAATAAAACACCACAACGCTTACAATCACGAGAGACATTTAAAATCGCGTTGGATGGCAACATTAATTTTGTTAATCCTGATCCTTATAGGAAGAAAACCTTAGAAGCATACAGACAACGTAATTTATATTTTTTAGATTTACAACAGAGTATGAATAATTCTCTTATTCCAATACAATCGAATCCTAAAGAAATGGATATGCTAATGCAATTTAAGGAACAAACATATGAAATATTTAATCAATAAATACCCTATTTTTATTTTTGGCATTGCGGCACTATTTTTAACTGGATGCAATATATTAAAACCCAAAATAGATAGAACACTTTCCCCCCCTGAAAATGGTAGAACAGTAAAAATTACAGTTGATGTACCCAATATCGCTGAACTTTCTCCAATGAAGGTTATGTATCGTTCAAACCTTTGCAGAAAAACGTATAATAATAATGAAGTGCCTACATATACTGTTTCTGGTTTTAATAGTGAAATGGTTTTGTTAGAAAAAGAAGATAATAGTTCATTATATAGTGCAGAAA